>JAHJKL010000032.1 GCA_018822365.1 Candidatus Margulisiibacteriota bacterium | reverse complement strand
GGGGGTCAAAGAACTGGTCGGTCATTTGCGTTCTATTGGCGCAAATAGCCCAACGGCCAGGATAGCTGGCCCGGCGATCAGGAACCGGCGGCGCCTCCCGCGGCCGTTTGCGGTAACGTATGAAGTGATCAGGGGAGTAGCAGTAAAATGATAAAACGTCTTTACCATAAATTCAAAGAAAAGCGTGACCTGACCAGCGGGAGCATTGCCCGGAACATGTTTTTTCTGGCGACCCCGATGATCGTCAGCAATCTGTTGCAGACGACCTTTGAATTGGTCAATATGTTTTGGGTCGGACGGCTGGGCTCGACCGCCCTGGCGGCGGTGGCGATGAGCGGCTCAATAATCATGGTCGTGATGTTCATGATGATGGGGATCGGTGTGGGGACGACCGCCATGGTCGCCCGGGCGATCGGAGCGAAAGAGCATGGCCGGGCCGAAGAGGTTGTTAAGCAGTCATTGTTCATTGCTTTTGTCGGTTCATTTATTTTAGCGGTTTTGGGCTACATTGTATCAGCTCCGCTGCTGCGGCTTTTAGGCGCATCTCCAGAAGTAATGCCGCTGGGGACCAGCTATATGCACATTGCTTTTTCTGGTTCGTTTGTGATCTTTTTTATGTTCCTGATCATGGCTGTCCTGCAGGGGGCGGGAGACACCATGACCCCGATGTTGATCCTGGCTTTTTCTCTTTTACTTAACGCGATCCTTGATCCGTTGTTGATCTTTGGGCTCGGGCCTTTTCCGATGCTCGGGGTCCCGGGGGCGGCGTTGGCGACCATTATTTCCCGGGGGATCGGTTGCCTGATCGCTTTTGAGGTTATGCTCCGCGGCCGTTCTCACATCAAGCTTAATTTAAAGAGTTATGGGGTTGATGGGGCGATAATTAATCGGATATTAATGATCGGGTTTCCTGCTTCGATCCAGATGACCCTGCGCGGTTTGATGGGTGTTGTATTAATGTGGGTGGTGGCGGGATTCGGCACAATGTC
Source organism: Candidatus Margulisiibacteriota bacterium (assembly GCA_018822365.1). Classification (NCBI taxonomy): domain Bacteria; kingdom Bacillati; phylum Candidatus Margulisiibacteriota; species Candidatus Margulisiibacteriota bacterium. The sequence continues at coordinate 4,918 of JAHJKL010000032.1, read as the reverse complement.
GGTCGCTGCCTATGGGATCGGGATCCGCTTGAGCATGCTTTTGATGATGCCCGGCTTTGCTTTGGGGATGGCCTCGGCGACTATGGTTGGGCATAACCTTGGGGCCAAAAAACCGGAGAGGGCGGTTTCTTCAGTTTGGACCGCGGTAACTTACTATGGAGCTTTTATGGCTGTTATGGGGCTGCTATTCTTTTTTTTCGGCGCGCAACTGATCGCTTTTTTTGACCCTAATCCTGAAGTGGTCAAGATCGGTACGGTGTTAATGGAAACGCTTGGGATCGGTTGTCCTTTTATTGCTCTCGGGCTGATCCTTGACCGTTCGATCTCCGGCGCGGGAGATACCATGGTGACCATGGTCAATACTTTTCTTTCTCTCTGGATGATCCAGATCCCGCTGGCGATCGTTCTGTCGGAGCGGATCGGGATCGGCGTCAACGGGGTTTGGTACGCCGGGCTGGTCGCGCAAATTGTGTTGGCCGCTCTTAATCTTGGCTGGTTCCTGACCGGGCGTTGGAAACATAAAAAGGCGTAACTTTTTTCGTTGCTTGACCGGAGCTCCTGTCCACTCTATACTTTTTGGTATGGAAAGCCTCTCGATATTAATTGGCGGTCGGGCCGGAGATGGGATCGACCAGGCCAGTCTGCTGATCGGCAAACTCCTCAACCAACTTGGCTTTCGGATCTATATTTACCGGGATTATCCATCACTTATCAGAGGGGGACACACTTTTTCCATCGTTCGGGCGGCCAGGGAGAAGCTTGGCGCCCACCGCCAGACCGTTGATTTTATTTGCGCCCTAAACCAGGACTGTTTAGATAATCACCGTGACAAGATCCACGGCCGGACTGTTGTTCTTTATGATTCTGATGTGGTCAAAGGGACCGGCCTGGCGCTTCCTCTTACCTCAATGGTCAAGGCAGCTGGAGGCCCAGAGATTGTTCGTAATACTGCGATGCTTGGTGGTTTGGCCAAGGCGCTTGGCCTTCCCTGGGAAAAATTCGAGAAAGTGGCCCGTGAAAATTTAAAAAAGGAAACGGAGATCAATATCCAGCTGGCGCGAAAAGGGTACAACGCGGCCGAGACATTTTATAAGATCGAGGAGCAAAAAAAGCCTGTTCTGCCTCTTGTGACCGGAAATGAAGCGTTGGCCCTGGGATTGGCGTCGGCCGGACTTGACGCTTACATTTCCTATCCTATGACACCATCTTCGACCATTCTTCATTTTTTGGCGCAGCGGGCTGAGGCGCTGAACATGAAGGTCATCCATCCGGAAAGCGAACTGGCGGTGATCATGATGGCGCTGGGTTTTGCGTATGCCGGACAGAAGACCGCGGTTGGCACTTCTGGCGGCGGCTTTTGCCTGATGACCGAAGGGTTGAGCTTTGCCGGAATGGCAGAACTGCCAATGGTAATCGTCCTGGGCCAGCGGCCTGGGCCCAGTACCGGGTTACCGACTTACTCCAGCCAGACCGAGTTAATGTTTGCTCTTTGGGCCGGGCAGGGTGAATTTACCAGGCTGATCGTCGCGCCGGGGGATGCCGAAGAGGCTTATTACTGGGGAGGTGTTGCTCTTCGCCTGGCCTGGAAATATCAGCTTCCAGCGATCATCTTGACCGACAAAAATATTGCCGAAGGGACATATAGCTTTGATCTGAAAAATATAAAACGCTTCCCTGAAGAGCAAAGTCTTTTTTGGGATGGGAGTGGTGAGTACAAGCGCTATCTGGCGACAGCTAGCGGGATTTCTCCGCTGGCTTTTCCCGGTGAGGCGGGGGCGACGATTAAAGTGAACAGTTATGAACATGAAGAAGATGGGGTAACGACTGAAGACCAGCGTATAACCAGGAAAATGCAGGAAAAGCGACTACGCAAAGGGGTTGCACTGTTAAAAGAGATCGACGAGCTTGAGGCGGTTAAAGTCTATGGCAAGCAAGCGGCCAGAACAGCTGTTGTTTGCTGGGGATCAACCAAACACCTTTGCCTGGAAGCGGCCGAAAAATTAGAAGTAAGGGTTGTTATGCCGCTGGTCTTGTCCCCTCTGCCGCTGACCCAGCTGAAGAAAGCGCTGCAGGGAGTGGCTCAAATAATCGCGGTTGAAGATAACGCGACCGCCCAGCTGGCCCAATTGTTGAAAGGAGCCGGGATCAAGGTTGACGCCGTGATCCTGACCTATGATGGCCGGCCGGAGACGGTTGAACAGTTAGAAGAGCGGATCGCGAGGGGGATGAAATGACTCAATGGTGTCCTGGCTGCGGAAATTTTGCCATCTTAAAGGTGATGCAGGAAGTTCTTGCTGAACTTCAGGCTGAAGGAACGCTCCTTGAGAACATTGTTCTTGTCTCCGGGATCGGACAGCACGCCAAGATCGTCGACTACCTGAAGGTCAATAGTTTTTATTCCTTGCATGGGCGGGCGGTCGCAGCGGCCGAAGGGATCAAGCTGGCCAACCCAAAACTGAAGGTGATCGTTTTTGTCGGAGACGGCGATTCTTACGGCGAGGGATTGGAGCATCTGATCTTTGCCGCCAAGCGGAACATTGATCTGACGGTGGTGGTTCACGATAACCGGGTTTATGCTTTGACCACCGGACAGTATACCCCGACTTCCCCGCTGGGCTATAAAGGGCGCTCGACTCCGACCGGGACGCATGAGCATCCGCTCAATCCGCTCGAGCTTTTGTTGGCCGCGGGGGCAACTTACCTGGCCAGAGGCTATAATGCAAGAACAGAACAGCTCAAAGGGCTTATTAAAGAAGCGATCCTGCATCCTGGCTTTGCCCTGATCGATCTTTTGCAGGTTTGCGTGACTTTTTATAACCAGTACGATCATTATAACCAGCGGGTCTATGAGTTGACCGGGCATAACCCGGCGGATTATAATGAAGCCCTCTCGAAGATCAAAGAGTGGGATTATAATTCTGATGCCAAAATCGCGCTCGGCAAGTTTTATCAGGTGGAGCGTTCGACCTTTGATTCGTTTTTTTCGGGGGGGGATACGGTCGATCGAGGCCAATTGATCAAAACATTATTGGAAAGGATGGTATAAACATGGATAATTTATCGGCTGAAGATGTCGTGACGATGGCGGTTAAAATGGAAGATAACGGTGAAACGATTTATCGCCGGCTGGCTAAGAGATATGAGGCTGAAGAGCTCGGGGCAGTTTTTGGCCGTTTAGCTGAACAGGAGTTGCTTCATAAGAGTTATTTTGAAGGATTGCTGTCAACCGTTAAAAAAGACCCGGGACAGATCTGGTTTAAACCCGATCTTTTTGAGTTTTTAAAGATATTTGCCGGCGACTATCTTTTTATACCGGGTAATATGGTAGGGATAGGAAGCCAGGAATTCAAGACAAAAGGAGAGGCGCTTGATTTTGCGATGACTTCCGAAAAAGATGCGGTCCTTTTTTATGGCGAACTGGCCAAGCTGGCCCCGGAAAATGAAAGAGTGGCGATCGCGAAGGTGATCGAACAGGAAAAACACCATTTTGTCCTTTTAGCCAATGAGAAGAATAATCTGATCAAATCCGGGGGGAAGTAAATGGCCGGTTTTTTCCATGCCGATGAAGTCCTGCAAGGGGCGATCAAGATCGAAGAGAATGGGGAAGAGCTTTATCGCTCATTGAGCGAGCAGTCGGACGATCCGGTACTAAAAGAACTTTTTACCTCTTTGGCCGATCAGGAGGTCGGGCATCGGGAGTTATTCAAGGCAATGCTGAAGAAGCTTGGCCAGGTGACCCTGCCGGAGAGCTATCCTGACGAATATCATGAGTACCTCAAAGCGTTTGCCAGAGAGCATGTTTTTACCGCCGAACGGAAGGACCCGCGCGCTGGCCTGGCGATCGCCCTGCAGGCCGAGGTCGATTCGATCCTTTATTATCTTGAGCTCAAAAATATGGTGCCGGAGGCGGATAAAAAAGTTGTTGACCAGGTGGTTGAAGAGGAGCGCCGCCACTATTTACGCTTACTGAAGATCAAAGCAGGGAAGTAACCCCTGGTTTTAACCTGACCTCGTATTTTTTCTCGATCTTTTCCGGGTGGTAAGAGAGCTTTGACTTCCGCAGGCCCGGGATCCCCAGGTCTTGTTCGAAATTGATATAGGTGAAATCCGGAAAGGTCTCTGTGCAAGCTTTTTGCCAGAGGGTTTGGGTCGCCCCGGTGGCGGTCGGGTCGCTGTATTGAAAATGAGCGTCAATCGTTTTTGAGTTCAAGGGACTGCCGATCACAAACGACTTTAATTCTCCGCCAGCCTGTAACCCTCCACCGATCAGTTTTAATTCGCTGAAATAGTTAAAGCTGTTTTCCAGCGCCTGTCGCTGGGCGTTGTAGGCGAGTTTTTGGAAAAAATGGGTCTCTTTGCGGGCGGCAAACCACTTTTCAAATAGTGCTAAGGCGGCCGGTTTGAACGATCGGTCGATTGGAGTGTAAACAAAGTTTGGGTAAAGCTTGGCAAAGCGTTTGACGTGGTTCCTTTTTCCGTCGAAATTGCCCCCTTTATATTCAGCCAGTGAGCCGGTTTGGTAAATATAATCGTTCTGGCTTCGCAGGCAATGGGCGCGGACCTTATTTAGGGGGAGTTGCTTTAATAGTCTTTCTGAGACACGAGAGAGGCGGCCGGTTTCATTTAGGCAGAGGGCCGCGGTTTCCGGGATCAGACTGTCGCCTATTGGTTCCAAAAAATATGGGGTATCGTTGATCAGGTTGATCTTCAAGCATAGATTGTTGTTGATAAAGGTATAGCTGCCGCGGTCAAAATTATGCCAGATAAATAAATTGGCTGACGAGAGCTCGCAGATCTCCGGCTGGTATCTTAAAAGATATTCGCTGAGCAAGGGGAGATCGCTCAATTCGATCGTTTTAAAGGTTGGATAATCAGGCCGCATGATGTTTGACCATGCAGACACAAAGTTCGGGGTGGC
>JAHJKL010000031.1 GCA_018822365.1 Candidatus Margulisiibacteriota bacterium | reverse complement strand
TCAAGTCAACAGCGCCAGCACTACCACGACCACTCTCCCAGTCAGCGAAACTTATCCGGCGGACAGCTCCTATGACGACGCGGTCGGGATCTACGTTTCCACCTCCGGCAATGATTCGACCGGCAACGGGTCGATCGGCAACCCCTACCGGACCATCCAGCACGTTTTGGACAACATCGCCACTTCTGGAAGCATTATTGTTTTACGCGGCGGCACTTACAACGAAAGCCTTAATATCCGGACCGACAATATCACCATCCGTTCCAAGAATGATGAATGGGCGGTCCTGCAAACCTCGACCAGCGACAGCTCTATCAACCAGACCGTCAGGTTCAACCTCGACACCGGCTGGTCTTCCAGCGGCGGAAAACTCCACCGGCTGGAGATCATTGGCGGCTATTACTACGCGGTCAAGTTTGAGACCATGTGGGACTGGGGAGGGGCCGACCGGAGCGGCGTTTCCAGCGTGACGATCGAAGCATGCATAATCCACGACAGCGGCCGCGACTGCGTCAAAGTTACTCCCAATTGCGATGATATTAAAATAATTAACTGCGAAATTTACAATTCAGGTGTTCGCGATAGCAGCAACGCCGAAGGGATCGACAACGTTAATGGGGACCGTATGCAAGTCGCCGATTGCAAAATTCACGACATTGCCACTAACGGCCTATATTTCAAGGGAGGCGCGACCGACTGCATCGCCGAACGGAACACGGTCCATGATTGCGGCGGCGCCGGGATCCTGCTCGGCTTTGATACCAGCCCCGAATATTTCGACCTGACCGCTAATCCCGGCTATTTTGAGAACATTAACGGGATCGCCCGCAATAATATTGTCTATAACATTCAGAATTCTGGGATTGGCATGTACGCGGCTAAGAACCCTCAAATCCTGAACAACACCATTGTCAACACTTCCAGCACTTATCATAGCCCCATCTATTTCGGCTTAACCTATCAAGACTGGGATGCGGCCGCCGGGCGGCCGGCCAGTGAAGGGGCGGTCATTAAAAACAATATCGCCGTTTCCAACAGCCCGGATTCATACGGGGTCTACATCCGCTACTCCAGCGACCTGGGAGGGATGAACGCGTACAGCGGGTTTCCTGCCATGGGCCACAACCGCTATTATAAGCTTGGCGGAGGAGCGCTAGTTTTTGTAGACCAGCGGCCTACCAGCACATACAATGGCGCTCTCGCCGGCTGGAAAACCCACATTTCCGGAGATACTGACAGTACTGAAGGGGATCCGTCGCTGGATGGCACTTATCACTTAAACAGCGGCAGCCCCTGCCTTGGAGCCGGGGAAACGATTTCCTCGGTCGTTTATGATATAGACAAGCAAACCAGAAGCGCCCCATACGACATCGGGGCTGATCAAAGATAAGAACATGATCAAATATCTATATTATTATCTAATGGTCTGTTTAATCATCGGCTGCGGCGGGTGCGCCGTAGTCAATTCCACAACAACTACGACCACTACCACAACCAGCACCACACTCCCCTCTTCTTCCAGCGCGATCATTATTGATCATAACTGCACAAATCTGGCCGGAATTCCTTCCAGCTGGATCACGACCGTGAGGACCAATAACCGGGCCCTCCACTATTGCCGGCGCTCCGACGGGACCTCGCTGACTACAGGAGTTGAGGATATTGCCGCCGCCAATCCAACTACCCACCCAACGCAAGTTGAATGGTGCGGCTCCCCTGACCCTGTTCCCAATTTGCGGATCTGGAACGGCCAGTTAAGCAGTGACTATGTAACTGCCGATGATTACTGGGCCACCACCGCCGGCCTTAATACAACCAGAAGCATCCTGAACAATAACACCGACATTAAATATTCCATGTGGTCCTGGTGCACTGAACTGGACAGCTGGGATGCCAGCCAGGTCGCAGGTTACCTGGCCGCGCTCAATGCTCTGGAGGCGGAGTTCCCGGAAGTTACTTTTATTTATATGACCGGGACCGCCCGCGCCAACGGCGAAGTCGGCTGGAACCGTCACCAACGAAATGAGCAAATTCGCGAGTACTGCCGAAGCAACAACAAGGTCCTTTTCGATTTTGCCGACATCGAGTGCTGGTATGGCGGAGCTCAGGCGACCGATTCATATGGCGGAAATACTTTTCCTATCCGTGACTCCCACTATGGGGCCATCAACACTGACGGCCCGAATTATCAATGGTCGCACACCAGCCAGGAAAACTGCTATAATAAAGGGGTCGCTCTTTGGTGGCTCATGGCCAGGCTGGCCGGCTGGGATGGGCCTTAAATTAAGGGGGAATTAATATGACCGGGATCAACGGCGTCAGCGGACCAACTTTCCAAAACACCAACAGTGACAATGTCAGCAAACCGAACCAGACAAATGAATACCAGCAATACATTTTAAGCTCTCAGCAAAAATTCAACACCATGCTTAACGACCTGGTCACCAGTTCTGACGATAACGGCAGTAAAAGCTCCGATTCCAACATCCTTTCTTCGTTGATCAACGACACCAGCTCCCCTGCGTCAGCCCAAGCTTCGACCATGGACACCCAGCGGTTAGCTGCCCTGGAGCAAACCTCTGCTCTTTTAGGTGAAGAAGTGATCTATTACGACCAAGTAACCGGCGTCCAGGCGACCGGAACGGTCGACAAAGTACTGGTAAGCGGTTCTGCGGTGCCAACAATTGTCCTGACGGACGGCCGGGAACTGCCGGTCGCTTCCCTGGTAGGTCTTAAACGGAAATAGCCTTATAAAAGGGGGTGAGAGAAAGTAAAACTTTCCGGTTCCACTATTCTTAGGAGGTTTCCAATGAAAAAGATCGCATTAACTTTAGTTTTGGCCCTTTGCGTCGCCTCGTTAGCTTCGGCGGAACTGCTCGTCACCGCCAATCCTCTGGGCCAGGGTAAAATGGCCTTTTCCGGCGCTTACGTTCTCGATTCAAACTACCAAAACAGCAGCGGCATGAGCCTGGGATCAATCGGCGGTTATTTTGGTTACGGTATCACCGATAAACTTGACGCCTACGCCCAGCTTGGTTCGGCAACCGCATCAGGTCTCCCGGTCGGCATCAGCGGCATGTCGGCCACCGGCTACGGCGCAAGCTTAAAATACACCATCATTGACGAGGGAACGGACATCCCCGTATCAGTCGCGCTCGGCGGCGGATACAAATCCTTCAACAATAAGACCACGGTGACCGGCTTGGGTGATATCACCTCGACCGCTTCGCAGATAATGCTTGGCGTCGGCGTCAGCAAGGTCATGGCCCCGCTGGTTCCTTACGGCGCGATCGCTTATCGCAGCAACAGCGTGAGCACCGCCAATTCAAACTCCACCCAAATCGACCTGACGATCGGCACCGCCATCGCCTGGTCAATGCAGGGAGCGGTCATGATCGAATATACGATGCAATCGATCACCCCGCAAGCCGGCGGAAGCTACACCGGCTCGGAGATCGCGGCCAGCGTCGCTTATAAGATTTAGTTTACAGCGCATAAACCAATGGGCCCCCGCTGTTCACGCGGGGGCCTTTTTTAGGAGGGAATTGTTATGGTTGACAACATGAAAGAAGAATTTAAAGTTTCCGGGGAGCAGTTGCTTAAAAAAATCAATGAACTGGTCAAAGAAGGGAATATCAGGCAGATCACCATTAAAGGAAAGGACGGAAACGAGATCTTCTCCTTCCCCCTGACTTTTGGCGTGATCGGCGCGGCCCTGGCCCCGGTGCTGGCGGCGGTCGGCGCGGTAGCCGCCCTGGTAACCGAGTGCACCATTTCGGTCGAAAGAAAAGAGCCTAAATAAAAGGCTAAATATTTTTTGATAGGTCGTTATGCTATAATAAACTCAATATGAAATTTAGTTTTGGCGTTCTTTTGATTTTTTCCCTTGTCTTCTTTTTTATTGCTTATACGTTTTTTTCTCAGCCCGGGTCAACAATTAAACTTTACGAAAAAGACAATGGAGGAGAAGTCCATCTTAACGTTAACGACAATTTAATTATTACACTTGAAACCAATCCAACAACAGGTTATAACTGGGAAATTAAAAAGACCAACCCTTTGATCCTGAAACAAACCGCTCCGCCGCAATTTATTTCAAAAAGCAAACTCGTCGGAGCCCCCGGACAGATCATATTTACGTTTACCGCGATCGCCCCTGGCAGCGCTGACCTGGTCTTTGACTATCGCCGCCCATGGGATACGGAAACCGATGAAACAAAAGGGTACAAGATCTCTTTGCTGGTCAAGCAATGATCAACAGGGGAAATACAAGAAGAAACTAGTTCCGCTTTTTTGAGGTTTTTGAGAAGTTGCAATATCAATAAATCCTTTATGTCCTTCAACCGCTGTTTTGACGATCGTCAAACCGATCCCTGTTCCCTTTTCTCCTTTTGAGGTTTCCCCAAAATCAAAGATCTTCGGCAGAAGCTCTTCGGATATACCAGACCCGTTATCCCGGACCATCACCCTGACATAATCCCCGGAAGGGATCGTCCCCAAGCTTGTCTCTAGGTCCTGCGGGAGCCTGACGTTCTCCGCCGAAACCTCGATCTCCCCCCGGAACGGCACAGGGATCGCGTCAAAAGCGTTGATCAGCAGGTTGAGGACCGCCTGTTTGAACTTTAACTGGTCAAGCCGGGCCATTGGCCGATCAGGATTGGAATTAATGATCACGATCAGCCTCCGCTCATCAATGTTTTTCAAGTGAGTAAAAGTGTAGATCGCCTCAGATAATAGATCCAGCACAGGCAGTGGCTCTTCGGAAAGCTTGACCGGCCGGAAAAGGTGCTTCATTGTGTCAATTAATTTACCCAGCTCAACCGCCGAGTCATAAATAATAGCAAATCGCTCCCGGATCTGCGCCTCATTAACAAAAGAAACTGTTTTTCCGCCCGATGAAGCCAGATAGATCGCGCCCAAAATATTTTTCATGTCATGCGAAACCCCGGCCCATTCCTGAATGATCCGGCGGTATGCCAGCAAGGGGACCAGCTCTTCTTTGGCTTTCAGGGCCAGCATTTCATTTGTCCTGGCCCGTTTGCGGATATGCCCAAGGCTCATCGCCGGAATGGTTAAAAAACTAAGGTTAAAAACCACCCTTTCCAGATTGCCGCGGTCGCTGGTGGTCAGGTCAAGAGCGGCAGAAAGTATGGAAAAAGCGAAGATCCCGGACATCAGACGGTCATAAAATCGACTCGCCTTTCTGACCTTTAGCTGGAAATTGTCCGGCATCTGGGAAAGCTCGATCATCGTTTTTTCGATCCCGCGGATCCGCCTTTCCAGCCGGTTGACCGCGGCGTTAAGTTTTGGTTGTTCGCCGGGTAAAAGAGCTTGAAGCGCCTGAAGCGGATATTTGCTCCACTGGGCGAGCTGAACCTCCAGACGGTTTCCCGCCCCCAGTTTTTTATCCCAGTGATCGGCTGCCCGGGGTTTCCACCAGGCGCTTGGTTGGCCGTTAACGCGTCGAACTTCGATCTTCATACTAAAATTATCGGCCTAAATTGGCTAAAATTTCAGGCAAATTGCGGTAGAGTTAAAAACGATAGCCGATCAGCGCGGTTATCCCGGATTGCTCGGTCCCAGCCTTTATCGATCCGTAACCAAATTCAAAGAACAATTCTCCGTCACCCAGCGGGGTTTCGCCGCCGTATAGAAGCTCTCCTCCCAGAGATCTCTGGCCACCGGCAGATGTGACCAGTGGATAATTAACCCCTATCCCGGCATAAGAACGCATCCCAACCGTCTCCGGTGGATTTAGGTAGTAGTATGTGTCGGCAAAAACCATTAAGTGGCTGTTGCCGGAACCTGATCCATACAGACTGCCAACCCTGAAAATAATATCGTTAAATGGCAGTTCCCATTCGCCCCTCAGAGCGGCCAGATTGGCAAAATAGCCCCCGGCAAAGGCGAGCTTCCCAGCCCAGGCCTTTTCCTGTTTGGGCGGCAAAGCGGCAATTTCCACCGGCTTGGACGGATGTTTTAATTCAGCCGGCAAAGGACCGGTTGGATCATACGTCAACCTCACCGGCTTCACCTCTTCCGGCTCAATGATCTGGGCGATCACCGAGGGGGTTTCAGGCGTTGGGACCGCCGCGATCGATTCTGGAGTGGCGATCACTTCCGGAGTAACCTCGGCAATAACAATCGGCGCTTCGGCTTTCGGGATCGTGTAAAGCAAATCGAGTTCCGCTTTTATCCTTTCGACCTCCTCTCCCCTTTCCTGTTTGGTCGTTTTTTCACTGATCCCGATCCCATTTTCCAGGTTGAACAAACGCGATTGCAGGAACTTGATCATTTCCTGCCGCCCTTCCGGGGTCAGGTTAACGATCCGGCTTTTCATCCGTTCCAAGCGGGCCTGGTCCTGCGGAGTCAGCGCCGCAAGAGCCGACACCGAAAGGAATAAAAGAATTAATATTATGGTCAATGTTCTTCGCATGCCTGTTTTCATTATACAATCACCTCTGAATGGGCTGTCAATATAGTATAATTCCGTTATGGACCTGTTTGACGCCAATCTCAAGAGCTACAAGGAAAAGAACGCGCCGCTCCCCCACCGGATGGCGCCGCGCGGCCTGGATGAGATCGTCGGCCAGGAGCCGATCCTCGGGAAAGGAAAACTCCTCCGCAGGTTGATCGAGACCGACAAGGTTTCTTCGGTCATCCTCTACGGCCCGCCGGGAACAGGCAAAACCGCGATCGCCAGGGTGATCGCCAGTTCAACCAAAGGACATTTTGAGTGGCTCAACGCCACCGTCGCCAAGGTCGAAGATATCCGCCGGGTCAGCCTGGAATCCAAGGAGAGGATCAAGCATTACGGGACCAAGACGATCCTTTTTCTCGATGAGATCCATCGTTTCAACAAGCTCCAGCAAGATGCCCTTCTCCCCGATGTCGAGGAAGGGAACCTCATCCTGATCGGAGCGACGACTGAAAACCCGTTTTTTTACGTCAATTCCGCCCTGGTCTCCCGCTCCAATATTTTTGAGCTCAAACCATTGACCGCCGATCAACTTAAAGAAGTCGTTAAATATTCCCTGACCGACACCGAACGTGGCCTGGGTAAGATCAAGATCAAAATGGAAACAGCCGCCCTTGATCATCTGGCAAAACTTTCTGACGGGGATGCCAGACGAGCCCTGACCGCCCTGGAGCTCGGCGTACTTTCCACCCCGCCGGGCAAAGACGGACTGATCCATTATACTCTCGCGGTCGCCGAGGAATCGATCCAAAAGAAAGCGGTTGTCTACGACAAAAAAGGGGACCAGCACTATGACACGATCTCCGCCTTTATCAAATCGATGCGGGGGAGCGACCCCGATGCCGCACTCTATTATATGGCTAAAATGATCTATGCCGGCGAAGATCCCCGATTTATCGCCAGGCGTATTGTCATTTGCGCCGCCGAGGATGTCGGCAACGCCGATCCGCTCGCTCTGGTCGTCGCCAACTCGGCCATGCAGGTCGCCGAGTTCGTCGGGATGCCGGAAGCCCGCATCCCCCTCGCGCAGGCGGCCGTCTACATCGCGACCGCCCCAAAGAGCAACACCTCATATCTTGGGATCGATGCCGCGCTCAAGGACGTGGCAGAAAACCCAACCCTGGAAGTCCCGATCCACTTTAAGAACGCGGTCTATGAGGAAGAAAAGAAAAGAGGGAAAGGCCAGGGGTATAAATATGCCCACGATTATGAAGGCGGGCACGTCAAACAGGAGCATCTTGCCGAAAAAAAGAAGTACTACGAACCGAAAGAGATCGGTTTTGAGAAAAAGATCAAAGCCAGGATGGAAGAAATTGATCATTAACAAGTGAAATCCCCCCTTGTTTTCTCGGAAGAATAGCCATGACTTCTCACCTGAATCTCATTAGGATCGCCCGAAAGGCTGATTTTCTGGCCGGCAACAGTGTGCTTAATTCCGTAGAAAGAACAGTCGCCAGGAAGAGGGTCGGCCACCGTGGATTAACGGCCCTGAAAGACAACGTTCTATCACCGATCGCCGATGAGAACATGGGTTTGTTCAATTTAAGGACAAAAAACCATGCCGCAGCTTTGCGCTGGCAGGCCTGGTTTCGCCTCGCAGAGCTCGAAAGCTATCCAAAGCGCATCGCGCCCCGCCTCAGGCATACCCAATTCCTCCTTGGCCCTGAAAAGGAAATAATTGACGGGCGTTCGCTTGGCTTCCGCGACGCGGCCCTATTTTCCAGCCGTGAAAAAAGACAACTTAACCAGGACGCCGCCCTGCTCGCGCGCAAAAATTATGACAGCCTGGCGGCTGTGGCCGATGGATTAGGAGGCCATCCTCTTGGTGAGGTCGCGTCCGCTGTCGCAATAGAGACCCTGGCCGGTGTTTTTGCCTCACCCGCCGCTTATGGCTTGAACGAGTTTGTGCCGGCTGATGCTTTCCGCTGCGCCGCCATGAGCCTGTTTGGGGAGCCCGATCTCCACTTAAAAAGATTGGATGACCCCCTGTTTGCGCCTGGAACAACGCTGACTTCCGCTTTTATCCGGGGTGACCAGGCAACTATCACCCATGTTGGCGACTCCCGCGCCTACCTGTTCAGGGAAGGAAGGTTGTCGGTCTTAACCCCCGACGACGGGGGATTGCTATCCGAAATAAAGAAGGTCAACGATTACGGGAAAGGGGTAAAGGGGGCGTGGCTGAAAATGCTCTGTCCGTCTTTTGTGATATTTAGTATGGCCGGCTTAGCCGAGGAACCCTTCATTGCCTGGATCATCAAGAACAACAGACTGCCGGATTTCCCGTTAAGCGGAGAAATGGCCGCCAGTTATACCTTTTTAGCCTCGCAATTTCGCTCAGCGTACATTTTGGACAAGCATCTCGGCATGCCGATCATCTCTACCCCATATGGCTACCATTTTCAGGTTCAACCTGGCGACCTGTTGCTGTTAGCGACCGATGGATTAAACAAACTTGAGTTTGAACAGCTTACTTCTGTTCTGGATAATAACCAAAATGGATCGACAGCCGAATTATTGTTAAAACTCTATAACTTTGGGCCCAAATTCAGCGACAATTTAACCATTGCGGCAATTAAGCTATAATATCAACATATGTTACTTGGCGCCCATATGTCGATCGCCGGCGGAGTTGATAAGGCCATTGAACGGGGCCTCTCGATTGGCTGCGCCGCGATCCAGATCTTTGTAAAAAACAACAACCAATGGGCCGGCAAGCCATTAAGCGGCCAGGAGATTGAACGATTTAAAACAGCCCGCAAACAAAGCGGGATCTTCGTCTTTGCCCACGCCGGTTATTTGATCAACCTGGCCACTCCCCTCTCGGACAACCTTGAGAAATCACACAATTCAATGATAGATGAACTGGAACGCTGTGAAGCGCTCGGCTTGCCATTTATAGTCCTCCACCCGGGCTCGCACCTGGGAAAAGGCGAAGGCCAAGGCATAGGCTTGGTGATTAAGCATCTTAATGAATTGATCAAACAAACTAAAGGCTTTCAAGTAAAAATCGCCCTGGAGACGACCGCCGGCCAGGGAACAAATCTTGGCTATAAATTTGCCCACCTGGCAGAGATCCTCTCCGGAATCAAAGAACCGGAACGGTTGGCGGTCTGTTTTGACACCTGTCACTCATTCGCCGCCGGTTATGACCTAAAGACCCCCGCTGGCTATCGGGCAACCTGGGAAGAATTTGACCGAACGATCGGGCTGGACAAACTTATTGCTTTCCATCTAAACGATAGCCTTAAAGGATTAGGATCAAAGCTTGATCGTCACGAACACATCGGCCGGGGAGAATTGGGACTTGAGCCATTTCGCTTTCTGATGAATGACAAACGCTTTGAAAATTTACCAATGGTCCTGGAAACACCCAAAGGACCGGAAATGAAAGAAGATTTCGAAAATATTAAGATCTTGCGAGGGCTGATTGATGAAAAAGTATGACGATCTTGGCTTTGCCAAGGTTGATCACCACAGAATAAACCGCAAAGGTTTCCCGGAAGTGATCTACTCTCCCGGCAAAACCCCCGAGCAAATTGCCAGGATCGCTCTTAGCATCCACCAAAAAGGCCATAATG
>JAHJKL010000030.1 GCA_018822365.1 Candidatus Margulisiibacteriota bacterium | reverse complement strand
ATATCCGGCGCTGACCTCGATCGTCACCGGCTCATTGTTATATGATGAAACTCTCACTCCGTCGGGAATATATAAAGGGAAGTTTTCACCAAGAGCGACATCGTCATACAACCCGGCCCTAACCCAGACACTCTGCCCCGCTCCGACATTGTCAAACGCGTTGGTCAGGGTCTGCCACGCCTGCGCTTCCGAGGTCCCGGTATTCCCGTCGCTTCCGTTGACCGCGTCGACAAAAACATCGGAAGTAATAGTATAGGTCCAGGTTTCGCTGTAATTGCTCCAGTTGCCGGCATTGTCCTGCGCCCTGACCTTCCAGCTATGCTCGCCAAGGATAAACGGCGTTCCGGTTGAAAGGTCGAAAGCGTCAAAGGTAGCAACCACAACCCCGTCAAAGGTCAGCTCATAAGCCGCGACCCCGCTCAAATTATCAGTTGATTCAAACCAGGAGATTTCCGGAGCAAATCCCAAAACCTCCCCACTGGCCGGACCTTCCAGGACAGGGACCGACGGCGGCTGGCTGTCGATCGTGAAATAATCGGCGCTTTGAGCTGTCCCCAGGTTGCGGAGAGGGGAATTATCAAACGCTTCAATACTGACCAAAGCTTCGGCGCTGTTTAATCCGGGAAGATACCAGCTGTAGACTCCATCATTGGATTCATTTGTAATAATCGAGGTCCAACCATCGCCGATCGTGTAATTGATCCTGATCTCGCTGATTCCACTCTCATCGGTCGCCGTCCAGGTGACCTCATGGGTCGCCAGGCCGTTCCAGATCTCCCCGCCATCCGGGACCAGCACCTCAACCACCGGCGGATCGGTATCGTTATGGGTAAAGTTAAAAATTGAGCTCCAGCCCCCCCAGTTCCCTGCCCCATCTTTGGCCCGGACTTCCCAGGTAATAGTCCCGTCCGGAAGGTTAGCGCCTGGCGTATAAGAGAGAACGTTGCCGACAACGTAAGAAACACCATTGACCATGACTTCATAGCTGACGATACCGCTAAGATTGTCACTCGCTGCTTCCCAGGTAAAGGTCGGTTTTCCTTCGGTCGTCGTGCTTCCGTTGGCCGGGGTTGCCAAGCTGGGGACCGATGGTGGAGCGCTGTCAATAATAAAATAAGCGCTCTCCGCACTCCCCACATTATGAGCGGCTGAATCATCAAGGGCCAAGACAGCCACAATCGCTTCACCGGTATCAATAATTGGGGCGGTCCAGGAATAAATTCCGTCGTTTTGTTCTCCGGTCGCGATCGTCTGCCACCCTTCACCGGTCGTGTAATACAATTGGATCTCAGCGATCCCCCCTTCATCGGTCGCCCGCCAGGTAATATTGAACAGCAAACCGCCGCCAGCCTTACTGCCGGCATTCGGGGTATAGACTTCAACGCTTGGGTAATCGTAAACCGAAACAATAGAAAAGGTCGTAGCGCTCTCCCTGGTCGCGACATCCCCGCCAACCCCAACACCCTCGATACTGACCTTAGCTGAAGACGTGAGCGAGTCGGGAATCAGCCAGTTATAACTTCCGGTATCGCTCAAACCGGTCGCAATTACCTGGTAAGCTTCCCCGGTAGTGTAGTATAAATTAATTTCCGTCCTGGCCCCATCAGACGACCATCTAATTTGATGCCGGCTACCTGCTTCCCAGGTTTCACCCCCATTGGGTGAAATCAAGGTGACCGGCTCAACATAAGGATAACAGCCCAGATCAGCCCCACCCTCTCCAGCCCCCCGACAAACAGAACTGGCGGTTAAATAATAATCATCAGCGGCTGTGTTTCGAAA
The DNA here is from genome assembly GCA_018822365.1 of Candidatus Margulisiibacteriota bacterium. NCBI lineage: Bacteria > Bacillati > Candidatus Margulisiibacteriota > Candidatus Margulisiibacteriota bacterium. Next base: position 31,683 of record JAHJKL010000030.1, on the reverse strand, counting down.
CGCGGCATTCACGTGAATATCACCAGTCCCGGAGGAAACATTGCCGTATGAATAGTAGTTGCCATAAGTGTTGTTATAAGAAGAAGTAAGACGGTATGTGTATTGATAAGAATATAAACCATAACTAAAAACTCCATAATCATTTTCGCCAGCGGCATCAGGGTTTCGGCTCAATATATTGTTTTTTACGTATAAATAATTGCCGTAATTATAGTAGTGGTATATCGGGCTGGTACATTTAATAATCGTGTTGTTGAAGGCGTTCCCCGAACTATAATAATAACTGTATATACCGTAACCAAACCCTCTGATCTCATTAAACCTGATTTCAAAACTTGAGCGATAAGCATTAATTCCGTAACTGCCGGAACCAATTATTTTATTATGATTTAGATTTATGCCGGTATTGTTGTAATTGACATATATTCCACCTTCAGAAAAACTGCCGTTAATAGTATTTGATTCTACAGTTATATTGGTATTATAATAATAAACGTTGATGCCGTAATATCCCTGTCCGCTGATTGTGCAACCAGAAATCAAACTGTTAGTATTGCCATAAACATAAAGACCGTATGAAGTTGACGTGTTTACCTCTATTGAACAATTAACCACCGCGACATCGTTGGCCCCATATAAAAAAAATACTCCATAATAGCCCCCATCATTATTCACGATAGTCAGGTCCTCAAGGCGAGAATTGCTGTAAAGGCAAAAAGTATGCGAGTTATTGCCAACAGACTCTTCAATTGAGACCGTGCCACCGCCGTACTTCACCATGGTAACGCCGGTTGGGACATATATCGGGAAATATTCTCCTGAACTGGTATTATAGGTCCCGGACAGGATCCGAACGATATCACCGGAAGTTGTATTTTGAGAAGCGTGGTAGACTGTCCGCCAGGCTTGTCCTTCTGAAAGACCAGTGTTGCTGTCACTACCGGCTGGTTTGACATAATAAATCGCCGCGAAAGAAGGGAGGGAGAAGACCAGCAGGGTAATAAAGATTACGGCACCCAACAACCATTTTTTATTCGGTCGCTTGTTATGCCTCATTTCTTTATATAAAGGCTCCAAAGTTAGTGCATATTTTTATGGGCATGATGTTATTAGGTGATGAAATTATAGCACCGCGGATATTTTGAATGCAACAGCTATTTTTTGTCGCTATTTCAGGTTTTTTAACGCGGAGAGGATATCGATCATCGCCTGGGTGTCAAGCTGGCAGTAGAGCTCAAGCGCGGCACGGATTTCGGCCCGTTCGGCCGGGTCAGTTTGAGGGTCAAAAGTGACCCGGGCATATTCCACGCTGGCGGTCCGGCCGTCCTCGATCCGCATCCCGGAGTAGCTCCTGCCGGTTAAGATCGGCAGGACTTTTTTGATCGAGAGCCGCCCCTCCTGCCCGGGATGGTAAAAAGCAAAGTCCTGAAATACCTCGAGCAGGTCGACGAACCTTTTTTCGACCGACGAGAAATGTCCGGCATATTCCGGATAAGCGCGGCAGGAACGTTCTATGACCTTCATTTCGTATTGGGCATAATAAGCCAGGATCGTCCCCGTGTCTCCCAAGAGTTCCTTTAGGCGACGCAAAACTTCCGGCCGGGGATCGACCGCGCCATCGGCTAAAAAAGAATAATGTTTTGCCTCTCCCCCCTCTTTCTCTATCACATGCAGGGAAAACTGGAAGGGGATCTCTTCATAAGGACTGGAGTTGTCGTAGATCGGAATAACCGGCGAGATCGTCTCAAAATCAAGAAAATACAGAGGATAATGAAGTTTCGCGAAAAACCGGTCAAGCGCTTCCCGGTCGACATGCGGTTGGCCGCTCTGGACCGCTCTCCGCTGGATCGCCTGCTTGTCGGTCAAATTAAAATTGGCCGGGATCCCTTTAATGTCGAGCACCCCCAGATCAAAAAGTTCAAAGGCGCTCTTTGCCCCGCGATGCAGGGTAAAAACATCCCCTTCCGCCGGCAAGAAAGACCAGCACTCTTTTTCCAGCGGGCACTCCCTGACCTCGTCGCACTGGCGGCCGGGGGTAATTGCCGGCAGATCATCTTTTCCCAGCAAAGCGATCATCGCCCCGATATTTTCGGGAACTTCGGGGAGGATCTCGGCGACTTTTTCTCCCAGGTCTTTTTTTATAAAAAGAGCTTTGACGTCAAGCTCTCCCCGTTTAACATATTCCCGGTTGATATGCATCAGGGAACAGCGGGCGATCTTGAGTCCGGCGGTTTGGTAAACATACTTTTGAAAAGCGACGTCGTAATAATGCTCCGCCTTGGTGTCGGTCGAGCTTTTGACCTCGATCAGCTCCCACTCGTCTTCACCAATCGGGAGGAGGATATCGGCCCTGGCAAAAGCATGTTCAACTAAAAAACCCGCCTCAAACAGCGGCTTGCGCAACAACAGCGCTTCCCTGGAGAGGGCATCGGTTTCGGAAAGTTCAAAACATTTTTTGATCATGATACCGTCTGGATAGAGGCGGCGGGCCAGCTCTTCCACCCGGCGGCCGTCGTTCATGATCGAGCGGAGCAAAAGATCGGGTTTGGGGAGGTCGCGTTTATGATGGAATTTATGCCAGAGGAGCTTTAAACAGCGGAGGCCATCCTTATAAAGCGATTTATTAAGGATCAGTCGTTGCGTTCCCAGAGGACCTCAACGAACTTTTCGCCATCAAGGAATTTGAACTCGTGCTTCCCTTTATAGGCGTGGTTCAAAGCTTTGCCAATATGCATCGCCAGGTTGTGGGTCGAGGTTTTGGCCCAGATCGCCCCGTCCTTTTTCTCGACCGACAGCAAGCAGGCCTTGGCGTCGTGCGCTTGCGCTTGCTTTCCTTCATTATTGATCAGGTTGATCAGGTCACTCTCATGGTCAAGCAGGAAAGATCCGCTAAGTTTAATGAGCCCCCCTTCTTCCACTTTCTTGGGTTTCATAAAATCCTCGTAATGTCTCTCGATCGGTCCGCTCATAGCAAATCCCTCCCTGAAAAATAAGTTTTAGCGCTTGGTGAACTGGAAGGCGCGGCGGGCGCGCTTGAGGCCGTATTTTTTCCGTTCCTTCATTCTTGGATCGCGGGTCATCAGCCCTTCCCGCTTCAATAAAACCTTGAATTCCGGGTTGGCAATGATCATCGCCCGGGAAATCCCCAGGCTCATCGCGGTCGCCTGGGCCGGAACGCCTCCCCCCAGGACCCGGACAATAACGTCGTATTTGCCGGTGGTCCCGGTCACGACAAAAGGTTTGTTGATCTTGAATTCCAGGGTCCGCCGGCCGCAAAAATACTCCAAAAGGCTCTTCCCGTTGATCGACATGCTCCCTTTACCGGGAACAAGCCAAACCTTGGCGATCGCTTCTTTGCGGCGTCCGGTCCCGTAATATTTGACCGAAGCGTCATTGACCTTTACTTTTTCTTTTTTCGCGTGCGAATGATGGTGGGAAGCTGCCGCGTGGGAAGCAGTTGCCCCTTCTTCTCCTTTGGCCGTCGCTTTTTTATGATGGACCGGAGCCTTTTTTGTTTCACTCATCTTTTTTTACACCTCAAGTTCAGGAATTTTCGCGTATTGCGCCGGGGTCTTGGTAAAGATCTTCAGTTTTCTAACGATCTGCGCGCCAAGCCTGGTATGGGGGATCATCCCGGTAATTGCCAGGCGGATAACCTGCTCCGGCTTGGTCTGCATCATTTTTTCCAGGCTGACCGTCTTGTCCCCCCCAGGATAGCCCGAGTGGGTAAAATAGGTCTTCCCTTCAAGCTTATTGCCGGTCACCCTGACCTTGTCGGCATTGACCACGACGATATAATCACCGCAATCGGTTTGCGGAGTATACAGGGTCTTGTGCTTGCCGCGCAGGTAAACCGCTACCTTGGTCGCCAGCCGCCCCAGGACTTTGCCCGTGGCGTCGACCCGGTACCATTTCCGCTTGACCATTTTATTGTTGGCAAATATCGTATTGTTCTTTTTCATGGTTTCCTTCCTTACACCAGTTCCAATCTGGCCAGCGGGGCCGAGTCTCCCCGGCGCCGGCCGATCCTGATAATGCGGGTATAACCCCCCGGCCGGCCTTCGAACCTTTCCGGAAAAGTTTTAAAAATAGTCGTGACCACCGACTGGTCGTGCAATACGCTCTCCACTTTGCGGCGGGCAAAAAGATCGTTGGTTTTGGTGCAGGTGATCAGCTTTTCGGCCATCCGCCTGGCTTCTTTGGCCCGGGTAACCGTAACGTTAACGTGGCCATAGATAAAAAGCGACCTGACGATCGAGCGGAGCATCGCCAGCCGCTGGTCGGCCGGTTTGCTTAGTTTTTTGTTCCCTTTCCGGTGTCTCATTCCCCTGACTCTCCTTTTAGATGCAGTTTGTATTCAGAAAGGCGGGCGCGGACCTCGGTCAGCGATTTCTCGCCAAAGTTGTCCAGCTTCATCAGCTCCGGTTCCGAATAATTGATCAGTTCGCCAACCGACTTGATCCCGGCCTTCTTCAGGCAGTTGAGCGACCGCGAAGAAAACTCCAGGTCTTCCACGCTCATTTCCAGAACGCCGGAAGCCGATTCTTCTTTTCCGCCCAATTCCATGGCAGCCGCTTCGGATTTTTCACCGGCGTGCACAAACAGGTCAATGTGGCGGGCCATGATCTTGGCGCTCTCTTTGATCGCTTCGTCCGGCCGAATGCTACCGTTGGTCCAAACGGTCAGGACCAGGCGGTCATAATTGATCTCCTGGCCGACGCGGATCTCTTCGGTCGCGATGTTCACCTTGGTCACCGGAGTAAAGATCGAATCGGTCGGGATAAAACCGACCGGCAGGCTCGCCTTTTTGTTCTGCTGGGACGAGATATAGCCGTGTCCCCGCTCGACGATCATCTCCATTGACAGCTTGCCACCCGAATCAAGGGTAGCAATGACCAGGTCCGGATTGACGATCTCGACCTCACTGTCATGCTCAATATCCCCCGCTTTGACCTCACCCGCCCCTTTGGCTTTCAGGGTAATGGTCTTAGGCTGGTCGGAATGGGATTTGACCACCAATTCCTTTAAGTTCAGAATAATATGCAAAACATCTTCGGTCACCCCGTTCATCGTTGAAAATTCATGCGCCACCCCATCGATCTTGATCGCGGTTACCGCCGCTCCCGGCAGGGAGGAAAGCAGAATGCGCCGCAGGGGATTCCCCAGCGTCTGTCCGTAACCTCTGGGAAGAGGCTCCACCACAAATTTTCCAAAATTATCCGTAACCTCTGCCAGCTTCACCCAGGGCTTGTCTCCAATAGTTACCATTAATTTACCTCCTTAAACCAACCGCTTACCGTGAATAATACTCAACGATAAGATTTTCGGCGATCGCCGCGTCGACTTCGTCCCTGGTCGGCAGGGCTACGATCTTCCCCTCCGCCTCACCGGACAAGGAGAGCCACTTTGGGGTCACCTTGTCAGGGAACTTCTCGAGCGCTTCTTTCGCCAGTTTTACGATCTTCGGGCTGACCCTGATCACTTCACCGATCTTCACGGAAAATGAAGGGATATTTACTTTTTTGTCGTTAACCAGGATCCCGCCGTTGCGGACCATCTGCCGCGCCGCCTGCCGGGAAGTGGTAAAACCAAGGCGATAGACCACGTTGTCCAGCCGCCGCTCCAGATACTGCAGCAGCTGTTCGCCGGTCACCCCTTTACGTTTGGACGCTTTTTCAAAATATCCGGCAAACTGCCCCTCGGTCAAGCCGTAGATGCGGCGGGTTTTCTGTTTCTCGCGCAACCGGATCTGGTATTCAGAAACGCGGGCCGGGAGCTTCCCGTGCTGTCCAGGGGGGTAAGAGCGCCGCGAATACGGGCACTTCTCGGTGTAGCATTTTTCACCTTTCAGGAAAAGCTTTTCTCCTTCCCTGCGGCAGAGTTTGCATTTTGCTTCAATGTGTCTTCCCATTAGACTCTCCTCCTCTTGGGAGGGCGGCACCCGTTGTGCGGGATTGGGGTCACGTCTTTAATTGAACTGATCTCAAGGCCGGCCCCCTGCAAAGAGCGGATCGCCGTTTCCCGGCCCGAACCCGGCCCCTTGACCAGAACACTGACCTCGCGCATGCCAAGCTCGATCGCTTTAGCGGCAGCTTTTTCGGCGGCGGCTGAAGCCGCGAACGGAGTTCCCTTTTTGGTCCCTTTAAAGCCGTTGGCGCCAGCCGATGACCAGGAGACAATAGCGCCATGGGTGTCGGTAATAGAAACGATCGTGTTGTTAAATGTCGCCTGAATGTGAGCCACCCCGACAGAGGGGACCTTGCGTTTATCTTTCTTTTTCTTTGGCGCTTTAGGTTTAGCAGCTGCTTCTTCCATGGTTTATGTCTTTTCCTCCTTTTTCTTTCCGAGCCCGACGGTCTTTCTCTTCCCGCGGCGGGTCCGGCCGTTGGTCCTGGTCCGCTGGCCGCGGACCGGCAGCCCTTTGCGATGGCGCGAGCCGCGGTAGGAACCGATGTCGATCAATCGTTTGATGTGCATGGAGATATCCTTGCGGAGGTCCCCTTCAAGACGGTAATCCTTTAAAACGTCGCGGATCGCGACAATTTCAGAGTCGGTCATGTCCTTAACCTTCATTTCAGGGTCGATCTTCGCTTTAGCCAGGATCTCCTGGCTAAGGGTCTCCCCGATCCCGTAAATATATGTCAAGCCAATAACAATCCTTTTATTCGCCGGCAGATCGATACCAATGAGACGTGCCATCTATTCCTCCTTTTATTAACCTTGCCGCTGCTTGTGCTTCGGGTTTTCGCACAGGACGTAAACCCGGCCCCGCCGGCGGACGATCTTGCATTTGTCGCATATTTTTTTAACTGACGATCTTACTTTCATTTTTTTCTCCCCACTTACTTTAAACGGTAAGTGATCCTTCCCCTGGTCAAATCATACGGCGAGAGCTCGAGCCGAACTTTGTCGCCGGGAAGGATCCGAATATAATTCTTTCGGATCTTGCCCGAAACATGGGCCAGGATCAGCTGGCCCGTCTCGATCTTCACCCTGAAAAGAGCGCTCGGCAAAGCCTCCGTTACCTCTCCTTCCAGCTCAATTACGTCTTTATCTTTTACCATAGTGTCAATATCTCCGGATCACCGCTGGTGATCAATACCGTGTGCTCGAAATGACTTGAGAGCCCACCGTCTTCGGTAACCACTGTCCAGCCATCGTCTAAAGTCCTGATCCGCCAGCTCCCGGTATTGAGCATCGGCTCGATCGCGATGATCATTCCAGCCTGCAGGTGGATCCCCTCTCCGGGAAAGCCAAAATTAGGGATCAGCGGATCTTCGTGCAGGTCCCGTCCGATCCCATGTCCGTAAAGTTCCCTGACCACGGAAAACCCCTGCTTCTCGCTGACTTTTTGGATCGCGTGGGAAAGATCTCCCAACCGCCGGCCGACTCTGGCCTGTTTGATCCCCGCCGCAAGCGCTTCTTTACCGGCCCGCAGCAGCTTTGTCGCTTTGCTGGAAACCGTTCCAACCGGAAAAGTCGCCGCGTTATCTCCGCAAAAACCCTTGTACCTGACTCCAACGTCAATGCTGACAATGTCGCCATCTTTGATAAGCCGGCCGCCGGGGATCCCATGGACCACTTCAGAATTGACCGAGATACAGGTCGCGTGCCGATAACCCCGATATCCTTTGAACACCGGCTCCGCCCCCCGACCGCGGATCAAATCTTCGCCTGCCGCGTCCAGCTCTGAAGTAGTCAAGCCGGCCCGCAGGTTTTTTTTCAATACCGCCAGCGCTTCCGCCGCGATCCGGCCAGCTTCCCGCATCAACTTGATCTCTTGATCAGTTTTTATCGATATTTTCGACATCAAAGAGCAGTGGCATTTGCCAGGATCTTGAGCACGTTATTGAACGCTTTTTCGATCGGCAGAGAAGCGTCAATTTCCACCATTTTTCCGGTCTTCCCGTAATAATCGACCAACGGTCTGGTTGACTTGTCGTAAACTTCAAACCTGGTCCTGATCACTCCCTGATCATCGTCTTTGCGCAGGATAAGTTCGCCGCCGCAAGAGTCGCACCTGCCGGAAACTTTTGGCGGGCTGTGCTCCAAATGATAAACGGCGCCGCAATCTTTGCAGCTCCGCCTCCCGGAAAGCCGGCTGACCACCTCTTCCTGAGAGATCTTAAAGTACAAAACAAAATCGATCGAACGGTCCAGTTCCCTCAGCATCTGGTCAAACGCTTCCGCCTGGGCCGCTGAACGGGGAAATCCGTCCATAATAAAGCCGATCTGACAATCGGGCCGGCTAACTCTTTTTCTAGCCAGTTCGATGGTCAATTCGTCAGGCACCAGTTTGCCCGAGTCCATAAACTCTTTCGCTTTTTTACCGATCTCGGTCTCGCCGCGGACCTCTTCGCGCAACAGGTCCCCCAAAGAGATGTGAGGCAGTTTCTTCGCCTCGGCGATCAATTTGGCCTGGGTCCCTTTGCCCGATCCGGGCGGTCCAAGTAAAACTAAGATCATGCGATTATCCCTTCATATTGACGCGACACCAAATGGGTCTGGATCTGCCTGACCAGGTCAAGAGCCACGCCAACCATGATCAGCAGCGCGGTCGCCCCCAGCCCCTGGAACGAAGTCACGTGGGTCAGGCTCTCGACAATTGTCGGAATGACCGCGACCAGCGACAGGAAAAGGGCACCGACCAGGGTCAGCCTGGTAATAACGTATTCCAGATACTGGGCGGTCGGCTTGCCCGGCCTGATCCCCAGAACAAATCCGCCGTATTTCTTGATGTTCTCGGCCAGGTCGTTCGGATTGAACGTGATCGCCGTATAAAAGTAAGTAAAGAAAAAGATCAGGATAAAGTAAAATACCATATACAAACTTCCTGACGGCGAGATCATCTGGACCAGCTTTTGCACGACCGGATTCGGGATGAACTGAGCCACGGTCGCCGGAAAGAGCAGGACCGAAGAAGCAAAAATGATCGGGATCACCCCACCCTGATTGATCCTCATCGGAATGTAGGTAGACTGCCCGCCGTACATCTTCCGGCCAATGATCCTCTTGGCATACTGCACCGGGATCCGGCGCTGCGCCTCCTGGACCAGCACGATAGCCACGATCATCACCAAAAAGGCGGCCAGAAGGACGATCACGCCAAAAAATGAAGCTCCACCCCTGACCAGGGTCACCGTCTGTCCGATATAGGTCGGGATCCGGGAGACGATACCGACAAAGATCAGGACCGAAGCCCCGTTGCCGATCCCGCGTTCAGTGATCAATTCGCCAAACCACATTACCAAGGTACTGCCTGCGGTCAGGGAAACAACCGTTCCCAGCAGGAAAAGACCGAAACTGTAGCCGTCAACCATGACCCCCCGCAGCCAGAAGGACATACCGAAAGACTGAAAGGCGGCCAGAACGACCGTTAAATATCGAGTATAACTCGCGATCTGCTTGCGTCCGGAGTCCCCTTCTTTGGCCAGCTCTTCGAGCTGGGGGACAACGACCTGCATCAGCTGCATGATGATCGAAGCGTTGATGTAAGGAACGATCCCCATCGCAAAAAGCGAGAATCGCATGAACGCTCCACCGGTGAACAGGTCCAGGAAACCAAGGATATTGCCTCCGCCAAACAGATGCTGCAGCTTGACCGTATCGATCCCCGGGACCGGGACATGGACCCCGACCCGGAACAGAACGATCATCCCGATCGTGAACAAAAACTTTTTTCTCAGATCGGCAATGTTGACCAAACCGGAAACAAAATTAAGCATTAATTATTTTCCCGCCGGCCGCTTCGATCTTCTTTCTGGCCGTGGCGCTGACCTTGTGAGCTTTGACCTCGACCGGCCCGGTCACTTCGCCGGAACCGAGGATCTTGATCAATCCGGTCGCTTTCTTCGCTTTATCCAATTCGAACAGGTTGAACACCTGGTAAACGACCCGGAACGGATGGTTCTTGAAGCCGCGTTTTGGCAAACGGCGGTAAAGCGGGGTTTGTCCCCCTTCAAAGCGTGATCCCTTGGTCCCGCCGGAACGGCTGGTCTGGCCCTTGTGTCCCCGGCCGCAAGTTTTGCCAAGTCCGGAGCTGGTCCCGCGGCCGACCCGTTTTTTTCTTTTCTTTGAGCCCGTCTGGGGCCGCAAATTACTCAGATTTAACATATTTTACGTTTGGTTCCTTTCCTCTTTCCTGGGTGATTGCTTCGAGCCGCTTGAGAAGGCTAAGCCCGTTAAGCGTTGCTCTGGCGACATTGATCGAATTGGCCGAGCCAATTTTTTTGGCGACGATATTTTTAACCCCGGCTAATTCCAGGATCGTCCTGACCGACCCTCCGGCAATAACGCCGGTCCCCCGCGGCGCCGGGCGGAGCACCACTTTGCTGGCCGAAAATTTACCGTGAACGTCATGGGGAATAGAACCGTTGATGATCGGCACCGAGGTGATCCCTCTTTTGGCCGCTTCAACCCCTTTGCGGATCGCGGCCGAAACTTCCGCCGCTTTCCCGATCCCCAGGCCGACCCGGTTCTTCATATCGCCAACAACGACAACGGCCCGGAAGCCCATTTTTTTGCCCCCTTTAACGACCTTGGTAACCCGGGCAATGCTGACAACCTTTTCTTTAAATTCAGAATCCCTGTCTTGAGGTCTCATATTAGAATTCCAGTCCTCCTTCTCGAGCCGCGTCGGCCAGAGCCTTGACTCTGCCGTGATAAATGAACGAACCACGGTCAAAGACCACCCGCTTGATCCCTTTGGCTTTCGCCCGCTCGGCGATCAAGCTCCCGATCTTTTTGGCCGCGGCAAGATTGCCGCCGTTCTTGATGAGCCCTTTTTCAACCGTCGAAGCGGAAACCAGGGTCCGGCTTTCGCTATCGACAATGACCTGGGCATGGATATTCCTGATCCCGCGAAAAACTGATAATCGCGGCCGCTCCATAGTCCCAAATACTTTCTTTTTTCTGATCGCCATTTTCTACTTGCCTCCCGAGGTCGCCTTGGCCGCTTTACCGGCCTTACGCCTGACTTTTTCGCCAACGTAGCGGATCCCTTTTCCTTTATAAGGTTCAACTTTTCTGGTCAGCCTGATCTCCGCGGCGATCTGTCCTACTTTTTGCGCGTCGATCCCTTTGACCCTGACCCGGGTCCCCCCCTGAACCTCAAAATCAATACCCTGGGGCGGCTCAAACTCGACCGGATGGGAGTAGCCAAGCTGCAACTGCAGCTTTTTCCCCGCCATCGTGGCACGATATCCGACCCCGACCAGGTCAAGTTCCTTTTCAAACCCTTTGGTCACTCCGGTGATCATATTCTCGATCATGCTGTTGTAGAGGCCCTGGATCGCCAGCGCCTGTCGATCGGTCGAAGCCAAAACCGTGGTGAGCTTGCCGTTATCGATCTCAACTTTAACGACCGGCTTCATCACAAAAGCAATGGTCCCTTTGGGGCCTTTGGCGCTGATAGTCCCATCAGGAGCGAGTTTGATCTCAACCCCTTTGGGAACTTCCAATATTCGTTTACCTATTCTTCCCATTTTTTTCTCCCTACCAAACGAAACACAAGACTTCGCCGCCGATCTTCTGCCGGCGGGCGTTGTCGTCGGTCATTAACCCTTTTGGGGTAGAAATAATTGCCAGCCCGAAACCGGACTGGACCCGCGGAATGGCCTGGCTGCCGACATAGACCCGGCGGCCGGGAGTGCTGATCCGCTTGACCCCGACGATCGGGCTCTTGCGGTTTTCATTGTATTTCAAGGCAACCCGCAAAACCTTCTTGTTCATCCTGGCGACAATGTCAAATTTGCCGACGAATCCCTCTTCCTGCAGGATCTTGACGATCCCTTCTTTGACGCTGGAATGAGGAATATCGACCGCCTCTTTTTTGACTTTGATCGCGTTATTTACCCTGACTAACAAATCAGCTATTGGATCCATTGACAATTACTCCTTTAATTACCAGCTTGATTTGACCACGCCGGGGATCTGTCCCTGGTGGGCCATTTTTCTAAAGCACATGCGGCACAAACCGAACTTCCTGATGTAGGCCCGGCGCCTACCGCACATGAAACAGCGGTGGACCGTCCTGGTCGAGAACTTCGGCTCGCGCTTTAATCTTTCAAGCCAACATTTTTTCGCCATCATTTTCTCCTCTTACGCGTCATGGGTCCGGAATGGGATGCCAAATGCTTCCAGCAGGTCCCTGGCCTCGGCATCGGTCTTCGCCGTGGTCACAAATGTAATATCCATTCCCCGAACCGCGTCAACCTTGTTATAATCAACTTCCGGGAAGATCAACTGTTCCTTGATCCCAAGGGAATAATTTCCCCGGCCATCGAACGACTTGGGATTAACCCCTTTAAAATCACGGATCTTTGGCAAAGAAATACTGATCAATTTGTTCAGGAACTGCCACATCCGCTTGCCGCGAAGCGTGACCTTCAAACCGATGGGAATATTCCCCTTGAGCTTGAACGCGGCGATCGCCTTCTTGCTGTTGATGATAAGCGGTTTCTGGCCGACTATGCTGGAGAGCTCCGCCGCCGAAACATCGATCGCTTTGGCATTTTCGCGCGCCTCACCGACGCCGCGATTGATCACGACCTTTTTCAGCCGCGGTATCGACATGACGTTGGCATATTTGTGCTTGTCTTGGAGCTTTTTAATGATATGTTTTTGATATTCCTGCTGCAGATCTTTCATGTTCTTATACCTTGTCCATTATTTCTTTGCATTTCCGGCAAGTCCGCCGGTTCTTTCCATCGATATTGGTGACCGAGATCCGGGTCGGCTTGCCACAGCGCGGACAGACCAGGATCGCCTTTGACACGGCAAATGGAAGCGCTTTATCAATAATGCCTCCCGGGCTCTTTTGCATCGGCTTCTGATGGCGCTTGGCCACGTTGATCCCTTCCACAACGATCGTCATCTTCTCCGGAAAAACCTTAATGACCTTTCCCTTCTTTCCTTTGTTCTTGCCGGAAAGCATAATGATCGTATCGCCTTTTTTTATTCTGGTATTTGCCATTTTTTTCACCTTTACACCACTTCCGGAGCCAGAGAAATGATCTTCATGTAGTCTCTCTCTCGCAATTCCCTGGCGATCGGGCCGAACACCCTGGTGCCGCGGGGATTTTTGTCTTTCGCCACGATCACGACAGCGTTATCGTCGAAACAAACAAAGGACCCGTCGCTCCGGCGGCGCTTCTTCTTGGTCCTGACCACTACCGCGTTGACGATCTCGCCGTCTTTGACGGTCATGTTCGGCAGGACCTCTTTGACCACCGCAACAACCATATCGCCAATTTCGGAAAACTTGCGGTTAGATCCCCCGAGGCATCTAATGATCATAACGGTCCGGGCCCCGCTGTTGTCGGCAACTTTACATATACTACGCGGCTGAATCAACGTTAACCCTCCTGACTACGCGCCACCGTTTATCCTTGGAGATCGGCCTTGTTTCCATGATCTCCACAAGGTCGCCGGCTTTGCACTGATTTTGCTCATCATGCGCTTTGAAGTTTTTCGCCGTCCGGATTATCTTATGATATTTCGGATGCCGGAAAACCCGTTCAACTTTAACAACCACGGTCTTCTGCATCTTGTCGCTGACCACGACCCCTTGTCTGACTTTGGGATTCCCTCTTTCCACTATTTAGCCTCCTTGGATTTGACCGGTTGGACATTTTTCTTTTGAGCGGTGATCGTCAAGACCCTGGCGATCGTCCGGCGCAGCTCCCTCTGTTTCAGGGGATTCTTGACCTGCTGGTTTGATTTTTGGAGCCGCAGGTTAAATAGCTCCCGCCGAAGGTCAGAAACCTTCTTGACCAGCTCGTTTATCGTCAGTTCGCGTAATTCTTTGGTATTCATTATTGCTTCACCACTAGTTTAACCGCCATGGGGAGCTTGTAGCTGGCCAAAGTAAAGGCTTGTTTCGCGTCTTCCAGGCTAACCCCGGCAATTTCAAAAATAATGTGGCCCCGTTTGATCGGCACCACAAATTTGACCGGCGCCCCTTTGCCTCCACCCATTCTGGTCTCAGCCGCCCGGGCGGTGACAACTTTGTCGGCGCAAACCCTAAGCCAGATCTTTCCCCCTCTTTTAAAGAAGTGGGTCATCGCTTTTCTGGCCGATTCGATCTGGTTGGTCGTCAAATAGACGCACTCTTCGGACTGCAGCCCGAACTCGCCGTAATGCAGGGTATTTCCCCGCGACGCACAGCCTTTCAGCCGGCGGCGCTGGTGTTTCCTAAACTTTTGCTTCGATGGTATTAGGCCCACTCTTGGTCTCCTTTGCCGGCGGTAAAACTTCACCCTTGTAGATCCAAACTTTAATGCCGATCTTCCCGTACATGGTCATCGCCTCGGCAAAACCATAATCGATCCTGGCGCGCAGAGTTTGCAGCGGCACCCGGCCGTTGCGGTACCATTCGCTTCTGGCGATCTCGGAGCCGTCAAGCCGGCCGCCGCACATGATCTTGATCCCTTTGGAACCGGCGCGCAATGATCTGGAAACCCCCTGCTTCATCGCCCGGCGGAAGGAAATGCGTTTTTCCAGCTGCTGCGCAATGTTTTCAGCCATCAAGATCGCGCAGGAATCAGGGTTTGATTCCTCGTGAACGTTAAGCTGGACCTGTTTGCCGACTTTTTTGATCAACTGTTCACGCAGGGCGGCAACTTCTTTCCCCCCCTTGCCAATGATCAAACCCGGCTTGGCGGTGTAAAGATCAACTTCGATCTGGTTGGCTTTCCGCAAGATCTTGATCCGGGAGATCCCCGCTTTGTAAAGTAAATTTTTCAGGTAGCTCCTAAGCTCAATATCTTCCTGAAGCAGTTTCTTGAAGCTTTGATCATCGGCGTACCAAACGCTATCCCACTCTTCGATGATCCCGAGCCGCAAACCTTTTGGGTGGACCTTTTGACCCATTATTTCCCCTCCTGCACGGAGACAGTAACATGACTTGTTCTCTTTTGGATCGGGAAAGCCCGGCCGCGCGCGCGCGGCTGGAACCGCTTCATCACAAAACCCTTGGTCACGAAAACTTCTCCCAGCACTAATTTTGATTCATCCATCTTGTAATTATTCCTGGCGTTGGCGACCGCCGACAGCACGGTCTTTTCCAGCACCCGCGCCGCTTTTTGCGGCATGAACCGGAGCAAGGCAATCGCTTCGGCGACCGATTTTCCGCGAACTTCGTCCATCACCCGCATGATCTTGCGGGGAGAACTCCTGACCCATTTTGATCTGGCTTTTACGTTAACCATAATTAAGCTGGCGACTCCGTTTTATTGGCCGGCGAACTGTGTCCGCGGAAAGTCCGGGTATGGGCGAATTCGCCCAGTTTGTGCCCGACATAATTTTCCGTGATGTAGATCGGGATATGCTTGTTCCCGTTATGGACCGCCAGGGTCAGGCCGACCATATCGGGGATCACGGTCGAGCTCCGTGACCAGGTCTTGATCACTTTTTTATCGTTGGTCGCCTGGGCCTTTTGGACCTTGCGCAACAATTTTTCTTCAACAAACGGCCCTTTATGCGTCGAACGCGCCATTACTTTTTCCTCCTGGACAGAATAAATCGCTCACTGCGTAGTCTTGCTTTTCTAGTTTTCTTACCCAAAGTAGGTTTGCCCCAAGGGGTAACAGGATGTTCTCTCCCGATGCCGGACTTACCCTCGCCACCACCGTGCGGGTGATCGCAGGGATTCATTACAACGCCGCGAACTTCCGGCCGACGCCCTAAGTGCCGCTTCTTGCCGGCTTTACCAAGAACAACGTTCTTGGCGTCCAGATTCCCAACCTGGCCGACAGTCGCCCGGCAGGAAATAAGGATCATCCTTTGCTCGCCGGATGGCATCTTCACAATAGCATAATTTCCCTCTTTTGCCAACAGCAATAATCCGGCGCCGGCGGAGCGGGCCAATTTGCCGCCGCGGCCCGGATCGATCTCAACATTGTGGACGGTGGTCCCGATGGGGATGGACGACAGGGGCAAAGCATTGCCCGGTTTGATATCGGCTTCGGCCCCGGACATAATGTCGTCGCCAACAGTTAACCCGAGCGGAGCCAGAATATAACTTCTGATTTTATCCGAATATTCGATCAGCGCGATCCGGCAGTTCCGGTTGGGATCGTACTCGATCGCCACCACTTTGGCGGCGACATTATCCTTGTCGCGGATAAAATCGACCAGGCGATAATGTTTTTTGTTGCCGCCGCCCCGATGGCGCATGGAAACAAAACCGCGCCAGTCGCGGCCTGATTTCTGGTTTTTTCTCGCCAGTAGTTTTTTCTCCGGATAATCCTTGGTGATATCCGAATAATCGTCGACAATTTGAAATCTGGTTCCGGGACTGGTTGGGTTCCTTCTCTTCAAAGCCATGTTACGCTTCCAGCTCCTTTATTGTTTGTCCGCTATGCAGGGTCACATAAGCTTTTTTCCATCTCCGAGTTTCGCCGATGCTGCGGCCGACGACCCGGCGTTTGGGACGGACATTGACCATGTTCACCGCTTTTACTTTTGTCTTGAACAGCCGTTCAACCGCCTGTTTGACCATGATCTTCGTCGCGTCAAGATTAACGCGAAAAACATAGCCTCCCAGAGGACGGTTCCCCATCGATTTTTCGGTCACGACCACTCCTAAAATTACGTTTTCAACTTCCATTTTAACTTAATCTCTCCTCTAATATCTTGACAGATCTCTTATCGATAACCAGCCACTTCGATTTCAACAGATCTATAACTGTGACGTCGATCGCCCGGGCAACGGTCACTCCGGCGATATTGCGGACCGATTTGGCCAGGTCATCCTGATCAGCGTGGATCACGGTGACCTTGCCGCTGACCCCAAGCTCCTTCAACAGCTTGACCCCTTCTTTGGTCTTGGCCGCGGCCAGTTTATAGTCGTCAACAACCGTTAGTTTGGATTCGCGGTTAAACTCCGAAAGAGCGACCCGCAGGGCCAAAGAGCGAACCTTCTTCGGCAAAGCGTAGCCGTAATCGCGCGGCTTGGGAGGAAAAATAACCCCGCCCTTGCGCCAGAGAGGCGAGCGATTGCTGCCGGCCCGGGCCCGTCCGGTCCCTTTTTGCTTCCACGGCTTTTTGCCGCCGCCGCTGACTTCGGTCCGGGTCTTGGCCGAATGGGTCCCCCGCCGCGCCGAAGCTTGCAGCCAGCGCACGACTTCGTGCACGACCGCGGTATTTTTTTCTTCGTTGAATATCTTGCTCTTTTCCACGTTATGCCTTCCTTATGAAAACTTTATTTCCCCGTTTGCCCGGCACCGAACCCTGCAGCAGGATCAGATTTTTTTCCGGGATAACCTGGATCACTTTCAACCCTTTATTGGTCGCCTGACAATTCCCCATTCGTCCCGCCATCTGTTTCCCTTTCCAGACCCGTCCCGGCGTGGTGCCGGAACCGATGGAGCCGGGGATCCGGTGGAACTTGGAACCATGCGACATGGGACCGCGATGCTGATGGTAGCGCTTGATCCGGCCGGCAAAACCTTTGCCGACGGTGGTGCCGGAAACTTCGATCATGTCGCCAGCCTTATAAGCGTCAACCTTGAACTCCTGGCCGACTTTAAATTCGGCCGGATCGTCGACCCTGATCTCCCGCTTCACTTTGCCAAAGGTGATCTGGATCGCGGCGTAACCCTCTTTTTCCACCGTCTTGATCTGGGAAACGACGCACGGGCCCGCCTCCACAACCGTCACGGCGAGCTGGTTGCCGCTTTCGTCATAAACCTGGGTCATTCCTTTTTTTATACCTAGCATATCTTTTTTCCTTAATCCATTTTTATTTCGACATCCACGCCGGCCGGCAGGTCGAGCTGCATCAGCGCGTCAACCGTTTGCGGCGGCGGCTCCAGGATATCGATCAGGCGCTTGTGGGTCCGCATTTCAAAATGTTCCCTTGATTTTTTGTCGACGTGAGGAGAGCGAAGGACACACCATTTTTGCTTCTGGGTCGGCAAAGGAATTGGCCCGGAAACCAGCGCCCCGGCCCGTTTGGCCGTGTCCACTATCTTTTCCGCCGACTTATCCAGAACCCGGTGATCGTAGGCCTTTAACTTGATCCTGATCCTTTGTTTCTTCATTTTTTACTTCCCTTGTGCCTTTTCAATTATTTGAGTCGCGATGTTGTTTGGAACTTCGCGGTATTCAGAGAATTCCATTGTGTAGTTCCCCCGTCCCTGGGTCAGCGAACGCAAGTCGGTCGAATAACCGAACATCTGCGCCAGCGGAACTTTGGACTTGATCGTCTGCATGCCGGCCAGCGGGGACATTTCCTCAACGTGGCCGCGGCGGCTGCTCAAATTTCCGATCACATCCCCCATGTACTGTTCGGGAACGACAACTTCAACTTTCATGATCGGTTCAAGCAGGATCGGTTTTGACTTCATAAAACCGCTCTTGAAAGCCATTGAACCGGCGATCTTGAACGCGATCTCGGAAGAGTCGACGTCGTGATAAGAACCGTCAAACAAGGTCGCCCTCATATCGATAACCGGATAGCCGGCCAGAACTCCGGTCAGCATCGCTTCTTTGATACCGGCATCGACCGCCGGAATATATTCCTTGGGGATCGCTCCGCCGACGATCTTGTTGACGAACTCGTATCCCTTACCCGCTTCAAGCGGCTCGATCTTCAGCCAGACGTGGCCGTACTGTCCGCGGCCGCCGGTCTGGCGGATAAATTTGCCTTCCACTTCGGCTGAACCAAGGATGGTCTCCTTATAGGCGACCTGCGGTTTGCCGACGTTGGCTTCAACCTTGAACTCCCGTAATAACCGATCGACGATAATTTCCAGATGGAGCTCCCCCATCCCGGAAATAATGGTCTGGCCGGTCTCGGGATCGGTCTTGATCCGGAAAGTCGGGTCTTCTTCCGCGAGTTTGGAAAGTGAGAGGCCCAGTTTTTCCTGGTCGGCCGAGGTCTTGGGCTCGATCGCCACAAAAATAACCGGCTCCGGGAACTGGATCGACTCCAGGATGATCTGTTTATCGCCATCGCACAAAGTGTCTCCGGTCATCGTCCCTTTGAGCCCAACGATCGCGCCAATGTCGCCGGCATAGATCTCGCTGATCTCTTCGCGCTTGTTGGCGTGCATTTGCAGCAAGCGGCCGATCCGCTCTTTCCGGTCCTTTGAAGAGTTGAAAGTATATGAACCGGTGCTCAAGACCCCCGAGTAGACCCGGAAAAAGGTCAACCGGCCGACAAATGGATCGGTCGCGATCTTGAAGGCTAACGCCGAGAACGGCGCTTCGTCGCTTGGTTCGCGGGTGATCTCTTCCCCGTTTTTCGGATCGGTCCCGACCACCGCTTTCTTGTCCAGAGGCGACGGCAGGTAGTCGACGATCCCGTCAAGCAGGGGCTGAACCCCTTTGTTCTTAAAAGAAGAGCCGCAGAAGACCGGCACGATGGCGGCGTCGACGGTGAGCTTCCGGATCCCCGCTTTGACCTCTTCTTTGGTTAACGGGGTACCGGACAAATATCTTTCCAGGGTCGCGTCGTCGGCTTCAGCCGCCGCTTCAACCAACTGGTCATGGTATTGTTTGGCTTTGTCCGCCAGATCAGCGGGGATCGGCTCCTTATGGAACTTCATCCCCTGCTCATCGTCGTAAATAACCGCTTCCATCTCAACCAGGTCAACCACACCTTTAAAATTCTCCTCGGCGCCGATCGGCAGCTGCATCACCACCGGCCTGACCAGCAGACGGTCCTTGATCTGACCAACCACCCGGTAAAAATCGGCCCCAAGCCGGTCCATTTTATTGACAAACGCCATCCGGGGAACCTTGTAGCGCATTGCCTGCCGCCAGACGGTCTCCGACTGCGGCTGAACCCCGCCAACGGCGCAGAAAATAACCACCACTCCGTCGAGAACGCGCATGGAGCGCTCTACTTCGACGGTAAAATCAACGTGTCCCGGGGTATCGATAATATTGATCCGATGGTCGCGCCAGAAGGTCGTGGTCGCGGCCGAAGTAATGGTAATGCCGCGCTCTTTTTCCTGGACCATCCAGTCCATGGCGGTATTACCGTCATCAACATTGCCGATCCGGTGGAGCCGGCCGCTGTAAAACAACACCCGCTCCGTGGTCGTGGTCTTCCCGGCGTCAATGTGAGCCGCGAATCCCATATTTCTATATTTTTCTATCGGACATTCTCTAGGCATTTTCTTTTACCACCTGAAGTGCGCGAAAGCTTTATTAGCTTCGGCCGTCTTATGCAGCGTTTCCCTGTTTTTCATCGCGTTGCCGCCGCCGTTGTAAGCATCGATCATTTCACCGGACAGGTTTTCCGCCATCGAGCGGCCGCTCCGCTCCCGGGCCGATTCGCGCAGCCATTGCATGGCCAGCGCTTCGCCGCGCAGCTTGGAAACCTCGACCGGGATCTGGTAAGTCGCTCCGCCGACACGCCGGGGCTTGACCTCAAGCAACGGGGTCAGGTTCTCGATCGATTTGGTAAAGATCTCCAGCGCCGGCTTTTTCAATTTACCTTCGACAATTTCCATGGCGTCGTAGAAGATCTTTTCGACTTTGCTCTTCTTCCCGTCCTGGATCATCTTGTTGATAAAACGCTGGACCATGGCACTGCTGTAAATTGGATCCGGAACAATTTTACGTTTGGGGACCCTTCCATACCTAGGCACTGGCGCTACCCCCCTTCGGCCGTTTCGCTCCATACTTGGAACGGCTCTGATTCCGTTTCTCCACGCCGGCGGTATCATACGCGCCGCGCACAATGTGATATCTGACACCGGGCAGGTCTTTAACACGGCCGCCGCGGACCAAAACGACCGAGTGTTCCTGAAGATTGTGGCCAATGCCCGGAATGTAAGCGCTGACCTCTATTCCGCCGGCCAGCTTGACGCGCGCGACTTTGCGCAGCGCCGAGTTGGGCTTTTTGGGGGTAGTGGTATAGACCCTGGTGCAAACACCGCGTTTTAAAGGGCAACACTTGAGCGCCGGAGCCTTGCTCCTGGTTTTCTTAGAGCCCCTCCCTTTTCTGATCAATTGATTGATTGTCGGCATTATTCCTCCTCCTGCTTAACTTCTTCCTCGAGCTCGGAAACGGTCCCGGCCGTCGGAACTAATTCGATATATCGGTAATCTTCGAAACCGGTCCCCGCCGGGATCAACTTGCCGATGATCACGTTCTCCTTGAGACCGTACATCTCGTCGGTTTTTCCCTGGACCGCCGCTTCGGTCAAGACCCTGGCGGTCTCCTGGAATGAAGCGGCAGAAATAAAGCTTTCGGTCGAAAGCGACGCTTTGGTAATGCCGAGCAAGACCTCGTTGGCCTCGGCCTTTTCACCCTTGGACCCATCGTTGATGGTCCCCAGGGTCTTGTTGTCGATCAGCTCGCCGGGAAGAAGGGTGGTATCCCCGGACTGGACAACACGGACCTTCTTGGTCATCTGGCGGACGATAACCTCGATATGCTTGTCAGAGATCGTCACTCCCTGGGAGCGATAGATCTTCTGGATCTCCGCGACCATAAAGCTCTGGGCGGCGCGGGAACCAAGGATGCTCAAGACATCGTGCGGGTTGACCGTCCCTTCGGTCAGCTGCATCCCGACATGGACCTTGTCGCCGGTCGCCACGCGCAAGCGGGTCTCGTAAGGGACAAAATATTCGCGGGCTTCTTCTTTGTCGCGGACCCTGACCGATCTGGCCCCTTCTTTTTCAGAGATCTCAACGATCCCTTCGATCTCGGAAAGGATCGCCGGGTCTTTGGGCCGGCGGCCTTCAAATAATTCTTCAACCCGGGGAAGGCCCTGAATAATATCGCGCGTTTTGCTCGGGTCGCGGCGGATCGCTTCGACCTTGGCAATAACGTCGTGGCTTTCAACGGCGTCCCCGTCTTCAATGTAGACATTCGACCCGGCAATGATCAGGTAAAGCTCGCCGGGAGCAACAATGGCATAGTCTTTTTTGGCTTCCAAAACCACCCCGTTCATCTTGCAGACCACTCCGGTCGCGATCTCGTCGCCGATCTTGACCTTGTCGCCGACATTGACGAACAGTTGGGCATCTTTGGGAATGGCATATTCCTTGCTGACCTTTGGATTATAAGTAAAGATCTCGCCGTCTTTCTTGTTGGTCCTTTCGCCGCGTTTGCTGGAGACTTCCAGGTTGATGTACTTGGCCTTCCCCTGGGTACTGGCGATAACATATTCATAAGACGGGTCAAATTCGGCGACCGTCTGGTTCGCCTCGACTTTATCCCCATCGGCGACCAGCAAAATGGAACCGACCGGCAGGAGATATTCCTCTTTTTTATCCTTGACCTTGACGAAGGCGGAAGCGCTGCGGGTCACCATTTTCCGCTTGGTCCCGAACTCGTCTAAAATGGTCCGGAGCTCAAACCCTTCGCCAAAATGGATCGTTCCTGTATGCTTGATCTTGATGGCGGTCTTGGTCGTCTTATGGAGAGCGACGCCGCCGATGTGGAAGGTTCTCATGGTCAGCTGGGTACCCGGTTCGCCGATCGACTGAGCGGCAATGATCCCGACCGCTTCGCCGACGTTGATCAGGTTCATGGTCGAAAGATCGAGCCCGTAGCATTTCTGGCAGAGCCCTTTCTTGGTATGGCAGGTTAGCGCCGAGCGAACTTCGACTTTTTCTACCCCGGCCGCTTCGATCCTGGCCGCGGTCTCATCGTCCATCATCTCTCCCGCTTTGGCCAAAACCTTGCTGGAGAGCGGGTCGACGACATTTTTGGTCGGGGTCCGATGAACAAGACGCTGAGAGATGGGAACAACGATCTCGTAGCCTTCGCGGATCGCGATCAGCTCGATGCCGTCCTTGGTCCCGCAATCCGGCTCGGTCACGATAACGTCCTGAGCGACGTCGACCAGACGCCTGGTCAGGTAACCGGAATCGGCTGTGCGCAGAGCGGTATCAACCAGCCCTTTGCGCGCGCCGTACGATGAAATAAAGTATTCGGTAATGCTCAACCCTTCTTTAAAGTTAGATTTGATCGGAATGTTAATAATGTTGCCGAACGGATCGGCCATCAAGCCGCGGATACCGGCCAATTGGCGGACCTGCTGGACATTGCCGCGGGCGCCGGAGAAAGCCATCATGTAGACCGAGTTGAGCTTGTCCAGGTCGGCCAGCATCAGTTCGGTCACTTCTTCGGTCACTTTGCTCCAGATATCGAGCGAGCGGATGAATTTTTCCTTGTCGGTCAGCTGGCCGTTGCGGAACATGTTCTCCAGGCTTTCCACCTGCGAGTTGGCTTTTTCAATGATCTCTTTCTTCCGCCTGGGAACATTGAGATCCTCGGTCGAAATGGAAACGCCGGCCAGGGTCGCGTACTTGAAACCGAGCCGCTTGATCTCGTCGGCGATCTCCGCGGTAACGGCGGAGCCGAAGCGGGAGTAGCAGTCGGTGATCAGCTTTTCCAGTTCTTTTTTGGTCAGAACTTTATTGAGATAAGGATATTCCGCGGTAATTCCCCGGTTGCGCAAGACCCGGTTCAGCGTGTAGTTGAACTTGACCCGGCCGACGGTCGTTTCGACGATCTCGCCATGCCGCCGGACCTTGATCGGGGCGTGCAGATGGACCTGGTCCAGGTCGTTGGCGACCATCGCTTCGCGATCACCGGAAAAAACAATATCTTTGCCAAGGGTTTCTTTGTCGTTATCAACGGTCAGGTAATATGTCCCGAGAACCATGTCCTGGGTCGGGGTGATCACCGGCCGGCCCGAAGCGGCCGACATGACATTGTTGGATGAAAGCATCAAAATGCGGCACTCGACCTGGGCTTCGGGAAGGAGCGGCACGTGGACCGCCATCTGATCGCCGTCGAAGTCGGCGTTGAAAGCCGGGCAAACGAGCGGATGGATCTGGATCGCTTTCCCCTCGACCAGGATCGGTTCAAAAGCCTGGACGCTTAAACGATGGAGAGTTGGGGCGCGGTTCAGCATGACCGGATGCCCTTTGATGATCTCTTCGAGCAGGTCCCAGACAATAACGTCCTGGCGTTCGATCAGGCGCTTGGCCGATTTAACGTTCTGGGAGATCCCCCGCTCAACCAGCTTGCGGATCACAAAAGGCTTGAACAGCTCCAGCGCCATCTCTTTGGGAAGACCGCACTGATGCAGCTTCAGGCTTGGGCCGACGACAATTACCGATCGGCCGGAGTAGTCGGTCCGTTTGCCGAGCAGGTTCTGCCGGAAGCGCCCTTGTTTCCCTTCGATCCCGTCAGTCAGGGATTTAAGAGGCCGGCCGGTAGAGCCGGTGACCGCCCGTTTGCGGCGGCCGTTATCGATCAGGACGTCAACCGCTTCCTGGAGCATCCGCTTTTCGTTCCGGATGATCATCTCCGGGGCCCCCATGTTGATCATCTTCTTTAAGCGGTTGTTCCGGTTAAGGACCCGGCGGTAAAGATCGTTCAGGTCTGAGGTGGCAAAACGGCCCCCCTCGAGCTGGACCATGGGGCGCAGGTCGGGCGGGATGACTGGGACGTTGGTCATGATCATCCAGTCGGGGCGATTGTTCGATTTCAGGAAAGCTTCGGCAATGCGGAGCCGTTTGATGATCTTCATCCGCTTCTGGCCGACCGCCCCCTTGAGCTCGCGGCGCAGTTTGGCGACCAGGACCCCCATGTCGATCCGGCTTAAAAGCTCTTTGATCGCCCGGGCGCCGGTCTCGGCCTTCAGGCTGTCGCCGTATTTTTCGGTCGCTTCCTGGTAGTCGGCCTCCCGAAGAACGGTGCCGACCCTAAG
Organism: Candidatus Margulisiibacteriota bacterium; assembly: GCA_018822365.1. Lineage (NCBI taxonomy): Bacteria > Bacillati > Candidatus Margulisiibacteriota > Candidatus Margulisiibacteriota bacterium. Next base: position 6,994 of record JAHJKL010000030.1, on the reverse strand, counting down.
TCCTTTAACGTCGTCTTCAACTTCGGTAATGATGAACGCGTCATAATAAATAACTTCTTCCAGAGCCCGGGTCGAGATGTCAAGCAGGAGGCTGATGTAGCTCGGGATCCCGCGCAAAAACCAGATGTGGGCGACCGGTTCCACCAGCTTGATATGCCCCATCCGCTCGCGTCTGACGCGCGAGGTCGTGACTTCCACTCCGCAGCGTTCGCAAACGATCCCGCGATAGCGGACCCGGCGGTACTTGCCGCAGTGGCATTCCCAATCTTTGGCCGGCCCGAAGATCTTTTCGCAGAACAGGCCGCGGCGTTCAGGCTTAAAGGTCCGGTAGTTGATAGTTTCCGGCTTTTCTACTTCCCCGTGCGACCAGGAGAGGATCTGTTCCGGCGAAGCCAGACCGATCTTAATGAAATCAAATTCTTTATCTTCCGGTTTTCTAATCGGCAAGTTTCTCTCCTCCTGATGACCGTGATCGGCCAAAGATCTGCGGCGTTCGCTCGCGCGCTGATCTGGTATCTTCGTCAATGTTTATCTCTTTGCCTTCACGGGTGACGGTCTTCATGTCGAGAGCCAATCCGCGCAATTCCTTGAGCAGGACTTTGAACGACTCCGGCATGCCTGGTTTGCTCATTGATTTACCTTTGAGGATCGCTTCATAGGCGCGGGAGCGGCCAACCACGTCGTCGGATTTGATCGTCAGGATCTCCTGCAACGTGTGGGCGGCGCCGTAGGCGTAAAGGGCCCAGACCTCCATTTCTCCGAAGCGCTGTCCGCCGAACTGGGCTTTACCCCCCAGCGGCTGCTGGGTGATAAGCGAATAAGGGCCGGTCGAGCGGGCGTGCATCTTGTCGTCAACTAAGTGGATCAGCTTCATCAGGTACATCTTGCCGACCGCGACCTTGCGGCCAAACGGCCGGCCGGTGCGGGCGTCGATCAGATCGACTTTTCCGCTCTTGTTGACCCACGGAAAATCTTTGCGGGTCGAAGCTTCCTGCAGTTCGTTCTCGATCGTGTTGAGCGAAGCGTTCTCTTCAAACGCTTCGTCAAACGGGGGCATTTCGTATTTCCGGCCAAGCGACCAGCCGGCCTGGCCAAGCATCAATTCAAAGATCTGGCCGATATTCATACGGGAAGGAACGCCCAACGGGTTTAAAATAACATCAACCGGGGTACCATCCGGCAGGTAAGGCATATCTTCTTCCGGCAGGACCTTGGCGACAACCCCTTTGTTCCCGTGCCGTCCGGCGATCTTGTCACCGACACTGATCTTGCGCAATTGAGCGATATAAACCCTGACCAGTTCATGCACTCCCGGCGGCAGCTCATCCCCGTTCTCGCGGGAAAAAGAGCGGACCGCGATAACTTTTCCGGTCTCTCCGGGCGGAACGCGGAGCGAGGTGTCGCGCATATCGCGGGCCTTATCGCCAAAAATGGCGCGAAGGAGCTTTTCTTCGGCCGGCAGTTCGGTTTCTCCCTTTGGAGTAACCTTGCCAACCAGGACATCGCCCGGTTCAACTTCGGAGCCGGCGACGATCACTCCGCGGTCGTCGAGATTGGCGATCGCTTCTTCGCCGACATTGGGGATCTCGCGGGTGATCTCTTCCATTCCCAGCTTGGTGGCACGGACCTCGACTTCCAGCCGCTGGATATGGACGGTAGTGAAAACATCTTTTTTGACCAGGCGTTCGGAGAGAATGATCGCGTCTTCATAGTTGAAACCTTCGAACGGCATCAGGGCGACCAGGCAATTTTTGCCCAGCGCCAGTTCGCCGTCTTTGGTCGCGGAGCTGTCGGCGACCGGTTCGCCAACTTTGACCGACTGGCCAAGTTTGACGCGCGGCCGCTGGTGGACCAGGGTATCCTGGTTGCTCCGGCCAAAGCTGGTCAGCTTGTAAGTATCTTTGGTTTTGTTGTCGCGCTGGATAACCACTTCATTGGCATCAACCCTGATAACTTTGCCCGGGTTCTTGGCGGTAACCAGCGAACGGGAATCTTTGGCGACCCGAGCTTCCCAGCCGGTCCCAACGATTGGGGCTTCCGGGGAAAGGAGCGGCACCGATTGGCGCTGCATGTTGGCCCCCATCAAAGCGCGGTTGGCGTCGTCGTGTTCAACAAAGGGGATCATGGCGGTGGTCACGCCGATGATCTGCTCCGGGGCGACCGCCATGTAGTCGATCTCGTCCGGGGTCGCCAGAATAAATTTGCGTTTATAGCTGACGGTGCAATTCTTGTCGGTGATCTTGCCGTCGTCGTCCAGCTTGACGTCGAACGAAGCGATCCTGAAAAAGTCGCTGACGTCAGCGGTTTGGTATTCTACTTTATTGGTGATCCGCCCTTTTTCCACCTTGCGGTAAGGGGATTCGATAAAACCGTATTTGTTGACCCTCGCGTAGGTCGAGAGGGAGCCGATCAGACCGGCGTTCGGACCTTCCGGTGTTTCGATCGGACAAATGCGGCCATAGTGGGACGGATGGATGTCGCGGACCTCAAAGCCCGCCCGCTCCCGGCTTAAACCGCCGGGGCCAAGGGCCGACAAACGCCGCTTGTGGGTCAATTCGGCCAAAGGATTGGTCTGGTCCATGAATTGCGACAACTGACTGGAGCCGAAAAATTCTTTGATCACCGCTTGCAGCGGCCGGACATTGACCAGTTGTCCCGGGGTCAGCGGCTCCGCTCCTTTGATCATCATCTGCTCTTTGACCAGCTTTTCAACCCGGGCAAAACCGACCCGGATCTGGCGCTGCAAAAGCTCTCCGACGGCGCGGATGCGGCGGTTGCCAAGGTGGTCGATATCGTCAGGCATACCGTCGCCATTGTTAATGCTTACCAGATTTTCGACCATGGCCAAAATGTCGATCTTGGTCAGCATGGTCTTGTCTTCTTCGATCTTGACGGTGAGGCGGCGGTTCAGCTTGTAGCGGCCGACCTTCCCCAGGTCATAGCGTCTGGCGTTGAAGAAAAGATTGTTCAGATAAACCTGAGCCCCTTCCTGGGTTACCGGATCTCCCGGGCGGAGCCGTTTGTAGATCTCGATCAGCGCTTCATCGCGCGGCAGGATCGGGCAATCCTTAAGGGATTTGCGCCGATGCTCCCCTTCCGGTAAAGCTTTGAGGACCTCTTCTTCGGTCGCGCCGATCGCTGACAGGAACATGGTTATCGGGATCTTGCGGGCACGGTTAATCCTAACCGAGAGCGAATTGGAAGCGTCCGTTTCGATCTCCAGCCAGGCACCGCGGTCGGGAACGACCATCGCGTAGAAAATGACCTTCCCGGTCCGCTCGTTCCGCTTTGATTCGCGGAAATAAACGCCGGGAGAACGGACCAGCTGGGAAACAATGACCCGTTCCGCCCCATTAATAATGAAAGTGCCGCGATCGGTCATCATCGGCAGGTCGCCGATGAACACTTCCTGCGACTTGATCTCCTTTGTCTCCTTGTTGAGCAAACGAGCTTCAACCTTCATTGGCACGGAATAAGTCGTTTCCCGGATCAAACACTCTTCAGTCGGGTATTTTGGCTTGCCGTAGCTGCACTTACCGGTGAACGAAAGCTCCAATCCCCCCTGATAACCTTTGATGGGAGAGACCAGCCTTAATTCTTCCGGCAGCCCTTCTTCCAGGAACCACTTGAAAGAATCCTTCTGCAGTTCCAAAAGATCCGGCGGCTCAATGACCTTTCTGCTTCGTGTTTGAAAAAATTTCCTTCTACCAGTCATTATTTGATCTCTACCTTTGCCCCTTCAGCTTCGAGTTTCTTTTTAATCTCTTCAGCTTCTTCTTTCTTTATTTTCTCTTTGACGGTCTTGGGCGCGCCGTCAACGAGATCTTTTGCTTCCTTGAGACCAAGACCGGTCAGCTCGCGGAGAACCTTGAGCACCTGGATCTTCTTGTCTCCGGCAGCGGTAAGCACGACGTCGAACTCATCTTTCGGAGCTTCAGCGGCGGCGCCGGCACCCGGCATCATCCCACCCCCCATCATCATCGGAGCGGCGGCGGTTACCCCGAACTTTTCTTCAAGGGCTTTCACCAGCTCGGACAGTTCGAGAACGGTCATCGACTCAACTGACGTGATCAATTCCTGTACTTTTGACATTTCTTATTCCCCTCCTTTCTTGTCTTTGATCGCTTGCAGGGCGTAGACCAGTTTCCTGATCGGACCTTGCAAGACGTTAACCAAACCGGAGATCGGCGCCTGGAGGCCGCCGACAACTTTACCGAGCAGAATATCGCGCGGCGGCAGCTTGGATATTTCTTTGAGCTGCTTTTCGTCAAAAACAGATTTGCTGACGATCCCGGCGCGCATCGCCCCTTTTTCGATCTCTTTAAAGTATTCAACCATGACCTTGAGCGGGGCGACAGGATCGTCGTAGCCCAGAAGCAAAGCGGTAGAACCTTTGAGCTTGTCTTCCAGCCCATCATAGCCGCATTCGCTCGCCGCCCGGTGGATCAGGGTGTTCTTGATGATCTTCAGCTCGCCGCCGGTGGGCCGGAGTTTCTTGCGCAAACCGGTCAGATCCTTGACGGTAAAGCCAACATAATCGGTGATCACCAGCAAGCTGGATCTGGAGATCCGGTCCTTCAGGTCATCGACAACAATTTTTTTCCGCGCGATCGCTTTTTCGCTCATTATTCAACCTCTTCCAAAGTTTTACGCGTGTCCAGCTTGATCCCCGGCCCCATCGTCGAGGAAAGGGTGATAGATTTGATGTATACACCTTTAAGCCCGGAAGGTTTTTGGCGGTTGATCGCTTCCAGCGAGGTCTTAAAATTCTTGATCAGCGCTTCAGGCGCGAATGAAACTTTCCCGATAACCATATGGACCGCGCCGCCTTTGTCCATCTTGAACTCAACTTTCCCCCCTTTGAATTCCGCGACCGCCTTAGCCACATCCTCTGTGACAGTGCCGGTCTTGGGGTTAGGCATCAGCCCTTTGGGGCCCAGCATTTTTCCAAGCTTGCCGACCGAGACCATCATATCTGGTGAAGCGATCAGAATATCAAAATCGAGGAAGCCCCCCTTGATCTTTTCTACCAGGTCTTCCGAACCGGCTACGGCCGCGCCGGCTTTTTCGGCCTCTTTGACGCCGGCAGGGCTGGTAATGACCGCGATCTTTTTGCTTTTGCCGCTCCCGGAAGGGAGGGAAACAGCGCCGCGGATCGAGGGGTTCTTGGTGGTGTTGACCCCAAGCTTGATCGCCAGGTCGACTGTTTCGTCAAACTTGGCCCAGGCAGTCTGCTTTAACATGGCAACCGCTTCCTGGAGGGTATATTTTTTGTCGCTATTGACCAGTTTGTTCTTTTCGTTGAATTTTTTTCCGCTCATTGTACGTTTATCCCCATGCTCCGGGCGGTCCCTTCAACAATTTTCATCCCGGCTTCGACGTCGTTGGCATTGAGGTCGGGCAATTTAAGTTCGGCAATTTCCTTGACCTTGGCTTTGGAGACGGCGCCTACTTTGTTCTTGTTGGGAACGCCGGACCCTTTTTCCACGCCCGCCGCTTTTCTTAAAAGGTCGGCCACAGGCGGGGTCTTTAATATAAAGGTAAAGGAGCGGTCCTTGAAGATCGAGATCTCGACCGGGATGACCATATCCCCTTTATCTTTGGTCGCGGCATTATATTGTTTACAGAATTCCATGATGTTGAGGCCGTGCTGGCCGAGCGCGGGACCGATCGGAGGGGCGGGATTAGCGGCTCCCGCTTTGATCTGCAATTTTACTTTAGTTAAAAGTTCTTTTTTAGCTGCCATGGCCTTCCCTTCAGACTAATTTTTGGGCGTGCTCAAAATTGACCTCGACCGGCGTGTCCCGACCAAAAATATTGATCAGGACTTTGAGCTTCCCTTTTTCCGGATTGATCTCATCGACATTGCCGGTGTAGCCGCGGAACGGACCAAAAATGATCCTGACCGCCTCACCCTTCTCAAAAAAGACTTCCAGTTTTTCTTCTTTACCAAGCTGTTTCAAGACCCGGGCCATTTCCCGGTCGGATACCGGGGTTGGCTGCGTTTTAGTCCCAATAAATCTGGCGACGCCGGTCGTCTGCCGGATCACGTACCAGGTTTCTTCGTCCAGGATCATCTCGAGGAAAACGTAACCGGGGAACATCTTGCGGATGCGTTCATAGCGCTTGCCGCCTTTGATCTCTATTGTTTCCTCAATCGGGACCAGGACCTGAATAATCTTATCTTTTAAACCTTCGGATTCGATCGCCTGTTCAATTGCCAGCTTGGCCCGGTCTTCCTGGCCGGTCAAGGTTTGGATCACATACCACTTTTTATCGCCAGCCGGCGCCGGTTTTACTTCTTCCGGTGCTGGGGCCGCGTTCTCTTCTGGCTCACTTGTCAAATGTTCTTGGTTATCATTCATTATTTAATCATCAACCCAATATTAATTTAAACACCGAACCGAGCACATAATCGACGAACAACACAAAAAAACCGGTCATCAGAACGATCACTAAAATTATCACGGTCGCCGCGGTAACATATTGCCGATCCGGCCAGGCGACCTTCTTCATTTCCGCCAGAGTCTCGTTAAAGTAATTAACTATCTTATTTTTCATTCAATAATTTAAAACCGGGAGTGGAGGGACTTGAACCCCCAGTCCTGGTTTTGGAGACCAGTGGTTTGCCATTAACCGACACTCCCAGAGCGTTGCCGACAAAGAGAAATTATTTTTCCTCTTTATGCGCTGTATGCTTCCGGTCCCACTTGCAATACTTCGTCAACTCGATCCTCTCTTTAGTGTTCTTCTTGTTCTTAGTAGTGGTGTAATTTTTTCTTTTACATTCACCGCAAACAAGCGTAATAATTTCCTGCATCGTTTACTCCCATAAAAAAAACACAAACTCCCCCGCTCCCCGACTTCATCGGGGAAAAATAGGGAGATTTGTGATCCTTCTAATTCATCGGCAGAAGGACTGGCTCGTTATCCCAAACGGTACCTTAACTATATTATTGTACTGCAATCGGAAAAAGTTGTCAATAAGGTATTT
>JAHJKL010000029.1 GCA_018822365.1 Candidatus Margulisiibacteriota bacterium | reverse complement strand
TACGGCACTTATAACAATAATGCCAAGCCGACGATCACTACCCAACTCGATATAAATTTGTGATAATTGCGGGAAACGCTCCGGCCGCCGCCCATACCAAGAAATGGGCCAGGCCGGGATCCCCGCTTTAAATAATAAAAGGAGGAGAAGAAAATGATCAATGCGGGAGATACAGCTTGGGTCCTGATGTCGGCGGCGCTGGTAATTCTGATGACGCCGGCGGTCGGTTTTTTCTACGGCGGGATGGTCCGTAAAAAGAACATACTTTCAACCATCATGATGTGTTTTGCTGTTTTGATGGTGATCAGCCTCCAGTGGGTCCTTTTTGGCTACACTCTGGCTTTTGGGCCGACCCAGGGGGGAATAATTGGTGGCCTTGACTGGCTGGGACTGATTGGGGTCGGGCAGGCCCCTAATGCCGATTACGCGGCGACGATCCCGGCGCTGGCTTTTATGATCTTCCAGGCGGCCTTTGCCATTGTGACCCCTTCGCTTATTGTTGGTGCTTTTGTTGAAAGGATCAAATTCTCCTCGTTTTTGTTCTTTTCGGTTATTTGGGCGACGATCGTTTACGATCCGGTCGCTCATTGGGTCTGGGGAGTTGGGGGTTGGCTCCGGAACCTGGGGGCGCTTGATTTTGCCGGAGGGACGGTGGTTCATGTGACTGCAGGTTTTTCCGCGCTGGCCATTGCCCTGGTTATTGGCAAACGGCTTGGTTATGGCAAGGATAATATGGAGCCAAGCAATATCCCGATCGTGGTTTTGGGGGCGGTTCTCCTCTGGTTCGGTTGGTTTGGTTTCAACGGCGGGTCCGCGCTAGCGGCTAACGGATTAGCGGTCTCTGCTTTTGTGGTTACCAATACAGCGGCAGCGGCAGCAGCGGTGGTCTGGATGTTCTTAAGCTGGCTGCACCGTCGGCCAAGTGTTCTGGGGGTGGCGACCGGTGCGGTTGTTGGTTTGGTCGCGATCACCCCGGCTTCAGGGTTTGTCGACCCACTTTCAGCGATCGCGATCGGTGGGAGCGCGGCTGTTATTTCTTATTATATGATCATTCTCCGGATGAAATGGCGGATAGACGAGTCGCTGGATGCCTTTGCCTGTCATGGGATGGGAGGAGCCTGGGGAGCGATCGCGACCGGGATCTTTGCCAGTAAAGCGGTCAATCCGGCCGGGGCGGATGGCCTGCTCTTTGGCAATCCCGGCCTGGTCTGGACCCAGTTTATCGCGGTAGCGGTTACCGGGCTTTTTGCTTTTATCGTAACGATCATTATCGCGAAACTGATCGATCTGTTTATGGGGTTAAGGGTTGCCGAGAACGAAGAGCTGGTTGGGCTTGATATTTCGCAACACGCGGAGAGCGTGTAAAAGGAGGAGGCCATGAAAAAGATTGAAGCGATCATTAAACCGGAGAAGCTTGAAGAACTGCGGGAGGCTTTGGACGCCAAAGGATTTTCCGGTATGACCATTACCGAAGTCAAAGGGCGGGGGATCCAGCGGGGGATAACCCTGGAATGGCGGGTTGGCGAGTACAGGGTGGAATTTCTCCCCAAGATCAAAGTTGAACTAGTGGTTGAAGAAAAAAAAGCGACCGAGGTCATTGATATTATTGTCAGGACTTGCAAGACCGGGAGTATTGGGGATGGGAAGATCTTTGTTTCCCCGGTTGAAGAAGTGATCAGGATCAGGACCGGTGATCGCGGGTCCGGAGTCCTTTGAAGCTACAAAAATGTAGATAAGTAAGGGCTATGACTTAAGTTCGCTTAGTGGCAATAACATTGCTTTTTATTGAAGCATGAATATAAACAGCGGAGATACTGCCTGGGTTTTGATCTCAACGGCTTTGGTTATCCTAATGACTCCGGCGCTTGGCTTTTTTTATGGAGGGATGGTCCGTAAAAAGAACCTGCTCTCCACTATTATGTTATCGGTGGTTATCTTAGCCTTAATTACGGTGCAATGGATGCTTTTTGGCTATACTTTAGCTTTTGGTCCGGATCATGGGGGAATAATCGGGGGGTTGGATTGGCTTGGGTTAATGAAGGTTGGGGGGGCTCCGCATGCCGGCTACGCTCCTGGGGTCCCACACCTTGCCTTTATGGCTTTTCAGCTTGCTTTTGCGGTCATTACCCCGGCGTTGATCACCGGAGCCTTTGTTGAAAGGATAAATTTTTCCGGGTTCCTGGTTTTTACCCTGCTTTGGTCGACCTTTATATACGCTCCTGTCGCTCACTGGATCTGGGGGATCGGCGGTTGGCTCCGGGTTCTTGGCGCGCTTGATTTTGCCGGAGGGGCGGTTGTCCATATCACTGCCGGTGTCTCGGCCCTGGCGGTGGCGATGGTCATTGGCAAGCGGAAGGGTTATGGAAAAGATAATATGGAGCCGTCAAATATTCCTTTGACGGTCCTGGGTGCGTTTTTGCTCTGGTTTGGTTGGTTTGGTTTTAATGGCGGTTCAGCCCTCTCGGCCGGTGCGGTCGCGGCTCAGGCTCTGGTCGCGACCAATGCTTCGGGCGCGGCGGCCGCCCTGACCTGGATGATCATTAATTGGACCCATAAACGGCCAAGTGTCCTTGGATTTTCGACCGGGGCGATCGCCGGTTTGGCGGCGGTTACTCCCGCTTCCGGATTCATCACGCCTCTTTCTGCCTTGCTGATCGGGGTTATCGCGGCCGCCCTTTCTTATTATATGATAATTTTTAGGATGAAGATCGGTTTTGACGAGTCGCTTGATGTGTTCGCCTGTCATGGTATTGGGGGGATCTGGGGGATGCTGGCGGTTGGGATATTTGCCCAAAAAGCGGTAAATCCTGCCGGGGCTAACGGCTTGTTGTTAGGCGGATATAACTTCTTTTTTGTCCAGGTATTGACGATCGCGGTGGTAGCTGGTTTTTCTTTTATTGTTTCATATCTGATAGCCAAGGTTGTTGATACGATGTTTTCGCTGAGAGCGAAAGATAACGAAGAGAACGTCGGTTTGGATATTGCCCAACATGGGGAGTCGGTATATTAATGAAAAAGATTGAAGCGATCATAAAACCGGAAAAACTGGAAGAACTAAGGGAGGCCCTAGATTCCAAGGGGTTTTCCGGAATGACCATTACGGAAGTAAAGGGACGCGGGGTCCAGCGGGGGATAACCCTGGAATGGCGGGTTGGCGAATACCGGGTTGAATTTTTGCCCAAAGTTAAAGTTGAATTGGTGGTTAACGCTAAAGATGTCGATAAAGTTATAGAAGTGATCTTGGCGAGCTGCTCAACCAGCAGTGTTGGGGATGGCAAAATCTTTGTTTTACCGGTTGAAGAAGTGGTCAGGATCAGAACCCGGGAGCGTGGAGGTTCGGTTATCTAATACAAAAAAGTAGAAAACAGGCTTTTATTCTACAAATATGTTGGAAACAATTGACCGCTAAAAATAAAAATGCCTGATTTATAGGCAAATATTGTTTTGGCAAATAAGTTGCTATGTAATTATTGTAATATACAACGTTTGGACTACCGAGTTTTAATTATGAAGGAGTAGATTATAATGGTAAAAGCAGCAAGTCAGATCTTCGGCGAGTTAACTTTTGATAAAAAAGCGATGAAAGACAGGCTAAGTAAGGAGATTTTTGCCAAATTACTAGCTACGGTTGAAAGAGAGGAACCCCTGGACGAGGCGATTGCCAGCGATGTCGCTCACGCGATGAAGGAGTGGGCGATGGAAAATGGGGCGACCCACTTTACCCATTGGTTCCAGCCGCAGCGCGGCGGCACCGCTGAAAAGCACGATGCTTTCCTCAGCTACGGCAGCGAGGGGGAAATGGTCGAACGCTTTAGCGCCAAGCAGTTGATCCAGTCCGAACCGGATGCTTCAAGCTTTCCTTCTGGTGGCATTCGTTCGACATTTGAGGCGCGCGGTTATACCGCCTGGGACCCGACCAGCCCTGCCTTCCTGCTCGAAGCCGGCGATACCAAGACTTTGGTCATCCCGACCGTGTATCTCTCCTGGACCGGTGAAGTTCTTGACCTGAAGACCCCGTTGCTCCGCTCCATGAAAGCGCTCAACGACTCAGCAATCAAACTGCAAAAGTTGTTGGGCAACAACAGTGTCAAGAAAATGAAGGTGTATGGAGGTCCGGAACAGGAATATTTCCTGGTCTCTAAGGAACTCTACGATACTCGTCCCGATCTGTGCGTTGCCGGGCGGACCTTGTTTGGCGCCCCTCCAGCCAAGGGGCAGCAGCTGGAAGACCATTATTTCGGCGCGATCAAAGACAAGGTCATGATGTTCATGGAGGACTTTGACACCGAACTTTACCGTCGCGGCATTCCGTCGAAGACCAGGCATAACGAGGTTTCCCCGAATCAGTTCGAAGTCGCCCCGCTGTACGAAGAAGTGAATATGGCGGTCGACCACAACCTGCAGTTGATGGAGATCATCCGCAAAGTAGCTGAGAAGCACGGCCTGGTCGCGCTGTTGCACGAAAAACCGTTTGCCGGTGTCAACGGGTCCGGTAAACACTTTAACTGGTCACTGGGCGACGACAGCGGAGCTAACTACCTGGAACCTTCTGATTCGCCGATCAAAAATATCAATTTTTTGCTGACGCTGGGGGCGATCCTGCTTGGGGTAAATAAATTCGGCGGCTTACTGCGGGCGGCCGTGGCGGATGCCGGCAATGACCACCGTTTAGGGGCGAACGAAGCCCCGCCGGCGATCATGTCCGTTTATCTTGGCGAATATCTGAATGGTATTATGGACGAAATAGAGGGGATTGGGACCAGCGTTAACGAAAAGAGCCTGGCAAACATTAACCTTGGCGTGAAAAATCTTCCTAAAGTCGCCAAGGATACCTCGGATCGGAACCGGACCTCGCCGGTTGCCTTTACCGGGAACAAGTTTGAATTTCGTGCGGTAGGTTCTTCTCAGAACTGTTCCGAAGCCGGGACCACGCTAAATTTGCTTGTTGCTTATGGCTACAACGAGATCGTCCGTCGGCTTTCAGCCAAGAAGGGCGGCAATGTAAAGGAAAATGCGATCCTGGTAATGAAGGATGTATTGAAGGAGACTAAGCGGGTTCGCTTTGAAGGGAACAACTATGCGGAAGCCTGGCATAAGGAAGCGGCCAAGCGCGGGTTGCCAGACGCTAAAAATACGCCGGAAGCCCTGGGCTTGATGCTGGATAAAGAGAGCGTTGAGCTATTCGAAAAATACGGCGTTTTGTCGAAGCGGGAATTGCACTCGAAGGTGGAGATTAAACTTGATGCCTACATTAAGATCAAAGATGTTGAGCTTAAAGCGGCACTGAATATTGCCCGGACGCTGGTCCTGCCGGCAGTCCTGGAACAGATCAAATCACTGGGTGAAGCGGTCAAAGTGACTTCCAAATCCAGCGCGATAGCAGCTGACCTGAAGGTTGTTTCCGGCCTGTATGGCGATATCAAAGCGGCAATTGCCGGACTTGAAAAAGCGATCACGCTATGTGAAAAGGAAGAAAATCTGGAAAAGAAAGCCAGGCTCTACGCTAAGAACGGGGCTGATTCCTTGGCCGCGTTACGCGCCAGTGTCGATGAAGCGGAAACGCTGGTGGCTGACGCTTTCTGGCCGATGGCTAAATATCAGGAACTGCTCACGATTTTATAAAAGATATTTTTGGGCGGGACAAAGTGGTCCCGCCCATTTTTTCCCATTAAATGCACAAAATATAGGCATTAAATATGTTTGAAAAAGAAATTGATGAAATAAACGAGCTTTATATAAATGAAAATACCGGCAAAATATACCGGGTTTTATTAGAGGCGCTTGAGAAACCATTAATTTCTAAGTTATTACTGTATACTAGAGGGAATCAGTTGCAAACCGCTAAAATATTGGGTATAAATAGAAACACTTTACGAGGGAAATTAAAGAAGTTAGGGATAGGGAGATAGTTGTGCGTAAACCAGAAACAATAGTTGGGTTATATGACCCTGCTTATGAGCATGATAGCTGCGGAGTGGGGTTTATCTGCGATATTAAGGGAAAAAAAACCAATAAAATAGTCTTGCAGGGACTTGAGGTTCTGCGAAGGCTTGCCCATCGCGGAGCGACCGGTTCTGACCCAAAAACCGGGGACGGGGCCGGGTTATTGATCCAAATCCCCCATACGTATTTGTCTGCTATATCATCAGAAATTAGAATAGAGTTGCCAGATGCTGGCGCTTACGGAACAGGTTTAGTGTTTTTGCCAACCAATAGCAAGGAACGGCTTGATTGCAAAAAAATAATTGAGACTGTTATAAAAAGCGAAGGACAAATCCTTCTTGGCTGGCGAAAGGTTCCGGTCAATAATGGGGAGATTGGGGAATCAGCCAAAGAGACTGAGCCGGAGATCGAACAGGTTTTTATCGGAAAAGGAACTTCCATAGACCCACTCGCGTTTGAAAGAAAACTATTTGTTATAAGAAAAATAGCTGAAAATAAGATCAGAGCCTCAAAATTTAAACAGAGATCATTTTTTTACATTCCAAGCCTTTCATCCCGGACCTTTGTTTATAAGGGATTGTTAATGCCCGAACAAGTCGGGTCTTTCTTTCTGGACTTGCGGGACCCACGGATCGAGAGCGCTATCGCCCTGGTCCATTCCCGCTATAGCACCAATACTTTTCCGACCTGGGACCTGGCCCAGCCGTTCCGGTTCCTGGCTCATAATGGGGAGATCAACACACTGCGCGGCAATATCAACTGGATGGCGGCCAAAGAAAGCTTGCTGGCCAACCCGCTTTTTGGCGATGACCTGGCCAAGATCCTGCCGGTTATTGTACAGGGAGGAAGCGATTCGGCGATCTTTGACAATGTCTTTGAGCTCCTCCTTCTTTCCGGCCGCTCGCTCCCTCACGTGATGATGATGATGATCCCCGGTGCCTGGGAACAGCACAATAAAATGTCGTCTGAACTAAAAGAGTTTTATAGGTATCATGCTTGTTTAATGGAGCCGTGGGATGGTCCGGCGGCGATGGCGGTGACCGATGGGACCAGCATCGCCGCCGTCCTTGACCGGAACGGCCTGCGTCCGGCCCGCTATATCCTGACCAAAGATGGAATGCTTGCTATGGCCTCTGAAGTTGGGGTCCTTGATATCCCGGCGGAAACGATCGCTATTTCCGGTCGTCTGGAGCCGGGTAAGATCCTGTATATTGACACTGAAAGCGGCAAGCTTTTCAATGACGAAGAGGTTAAACGGGCCGTTTCGACACAACAACCTTACGGCAAGTGGGTTGCCGATAATTTGGTCGACCTAAGAGATCTCCCAGCCGGACAGAGGGAGAAGAATAGCGGTGAAACCATGATCGCTCTTAAAGCCTTTGGTTATTCACGCGAAGATCTAAAGGTTATTGTCAAGCCAATGGCTGAATCGGGGAAGGAACCGATCGGTTCAATGGGGAACGATACCCCGCACGCGGTCCTTTCCAACAACCCGCAACCGCTTTATTCATATTTCAAGCAGCTTTTCGCGCAAGTGACCAACCCGGCGGTCGATTTTATCCGCGAAGAGCTGGTCATGAGCCTCGATAGTTTTATTGGTCCGCAAAAAAATCTGCTGGACGAAACACCGGAGCACGCGCATCGACTTTACGTCAAGGAACCGATCCTGACCAATGAAGAGTTAGGGAGGATCAAAGGGATCAAGGAAAAGGGATTCAAATCAAAAACGATATCGATACTATTTAAAGCTGATGATGCTAAGGATTTCTCGGCCAGGCTTGGCGCGATCTGCTCGGAGGCAGAGAATTCGATAAACGAAGGATATTCATTCATTATATTAAGCGACCGCGGGGTTACCGAGGATCTGGCTCCCCTCCCGGCTCTGCTGGCGACCGGCGCGGTTCACCACCATTTGGTCCGCAAGACCCTACGTTCAAGGATCGGGATCATTGTTGAGAGCGCGGAGCCGCGCGAAGTCCATCACTTTGCTTTGTTATTCGGTTACGGGGCCGACTGTGTCAACCCGTATCTTGCTTATGAAGCGGTTGAATTGTTGATCGCCGAAAAGGAATTGACGATCGACCCGGGGACCGCGCAAAAAAATTATCGACATGCTGTTGACCAGGGGATCTTAAAGGTTTTATCGAAAATGGGGATCTCTACGCTGCAAAGTTACCGCGGCGCGCAGATCTTTGAAGCGCTTGGGGTAGGAGCCGAAGTGATCGATAAATGTTTTGCCGGGACCCCCTCGCGGATCGGCGGAGTCGGGTTTGAAGAGATCGCCAAAGAGACCGGCCTGCGGCACCGCCAGGCCTTTCCAAAAAGCGGGATGCTTTTACCATATCTGATTTCCGGCGGCCTCTACCAGTGGAAAAAAGACGGTGAATTCCACCTCTGGAACCCCGAAAGCATTGCCGCCCTCCAGGATTCGGTCAGAAATGACGATTATGACCGCTTCCGGGAGTTTGCCGGCATGATCAACGACCAGTCAAAACAACCGGCGACCCTGCGCGGACTGCTGAAATTAAAAAAGAGCGAATCGATCCCGATCGACCAGGTTGAGCCGATGGAAAAAATCTTCAGGCGGCTGGCGACCGGAGCGATGAGTTTTGGTTCGATCAGCCGGGGCGCTCACGAGTCGCTGGCGATCGCCATGAACCGGATCGGCGGGCGTTCCAATACTGGCGAAGGCGGGGAAGACCCGGCCCGCTTTGCTTCTCTACCTAACGGCGACTCCAAACGGAGCTCGATCAAACAAATCGCGTCTGGCCGTTTTGGGGTAACAACCAATTATTTGGTCAATGCCGACGAGATCCAGATCAAGATCGCTCAAGGAGCAAAACCTGGAGAGGGTGGCCAACTTCCAGGACACAAGGTTAGCGCCATTATTGCCAGGACCCGCTACACCACGCCTGGGGTAACGTTGATCTCACCCCCACCTCACCATGATATTTATTCGATCGAAGACCTGGCCCAATTGATCTTTGATTTAAAGAACACCAACCCGACAGCTCGCATCAGCGTGAAACTGGTTTCAGAGATCGGTGTGGGGACGGTAGCGGCCGGGGTTGCCAAAGGGCATGCCGACATGATCCTGATCTCCGGCGGGGACGGCGGGACCGGCGCTTCGCCGATCAGTTCAATCAAGCATGCCGGGCTCCCCTGGGAGCTTGGGCTTTCTGAAACTCACCAGACGCTGGTCCTAAACGACCTGAGAAGCAGGGTTAGGCTCCAGACCGATGGTCAGATGCGGACCGGCAGGGATGTGGCGATCGCCGCTCTGCTGGGAGCGGAAGAATACGGTTTTTGCACCGCCGCGCTGATCGTCATGGGGTGCGTGATGCTTCGGCACTGTCACTTGAACAACTGTTCTCTGGGTGTTGCCACCCAGGACGAACTTCTGGAAAAACGTTTTCAGGGGAAGCCGGAACACGTCGTGACCTATTTTAGTTTTATCGCCAGGGAGCTGCGCGAAATTATGGCCCAGCTTGGAATAAGAACGATCGATGAAATGATCGGCCGGACCGATCTGCTGGAGCTGAACCAGGCGATCGTCCCGTGGAAGGCGCAAAAGATCGACTATACCAAGATCCTCCACCAGCCAAAAGTGCCAAAGAGCGTTAAAACCCGCTGTGTCATTTCCCAGGACCATGGGGTAGGTAAAGTTTTGGACCGCAAGCTTATTGACCTGGCCAAGCCGGCCTTGGAAAAGGGGGAGCCGGTCTCTCTGGACATGGAGATCAGGAACGTCAATCGGACGACCGGCGCGATGCTGAGCGGCGAGATCTGCAAACGTTATGGCGAAACCGGTTTGAACGAAGAGACGATAAAAGTTAAATTTACCGGTGTTGCCGGGCAGAGCTTTGGCGCCTGGCTGGCTAAAGGGGTTGCTTTTGAGCTCGAAGGCTTGGCCAACGATTACGTCGGCAAGGGGATCTCCGGCGGCAGGATCGTTATTTATCCTGACAAAAAAACAACTTATCAGGCTGACGAAAATATCCTGATCGGCAATACGACTTTTTACGGGGCAATCTCCGGCGAAGCTTATATTAGCGGAGTAGCGGGAGAGCGCTTCTGCATCCGCAATTCCGGGCTTTATGGAGTAGTTGAAGGGGTTGGGGACCACGGGTGCGAATACATGACCGGCGGCCGGGTCGTCATTTTAGGGAAAACCGGGCGCAACTTTGCCGCCGGAATGTCGGGCGGGATCGCCTATGTCTTTGATGAGGCGGGTGATTTTAAGGACAAATGCAATTTTGAAATGGTTGAACTGCAAAAGCTGGACCAGGCTGACCTGGAAACTGTCCAAAGTTTGCTCCACAACCATGTTAGGTTGACCAAAAGCGCCAAAGGGGATAAAGTCCTGGCCAATTTTAAAGAAGAGAGCCAAAAATTTGTGAAAGTTATGCCTTTGGAGTATAAGCGGATTCTTGAAGAACAGAAAGTAGTTAAAAAGCTTGGTTTGACGGAGGAGTCTGATGGCTAAAGATCCAAAAGGTTTCCTGAAAGTTAAACGAGATAAAACCTTTTACCGGCCGGTCTGCGAGCGGGTCAAAGACTATGAACTGGTGTTCGAGCCGCGCAGCGACGAAAAGACCGAGGAACAGGCGGTCCGTTGCATGGATTGCGGCACCCCGTTCTGCCACTGGGGGTGTCCGGTCGGCAACCTGATCCCCGAATGGAACGAACTTGTCGCCCGCGGCCATTGGGAGAAAGCGTTTACCATGCTTAACGCGACCAATAACCTGCCGGAAATTACCGGCCGGGTTTGTCCCGCACTTTGTGAATACGCTTGTGTCCTGGGGATCAATGATGATCCGGTCACGGTCAGAGAAAATGAGCTTGGCGTTATCGAGCACGCGTTCAGGGAGGGGTTGGTTAAAGCCGATCCCCCTTGCGATCGGACCGGCAAAAAAGTTGCGGTTGTTGGTTCAGGTCCGGCAGGGCTTTCCTGCGCCGCCCAGCTCAATCAAGCCGGTCACACGGTTACTGTTTTTGAGCGTGACGAGAAAGTTGGCGGGATCATGCGCTTTGGCATTCCAGACTTTAAACTGGAAAAAAAGATCCTGGACAGAAGGGTCTCTATCTGGGAACAGGAAGGGATCATTTTCAAGACCGGGGTAGACGTTGGGGTAGACCTTCCGGTTGAAAAGCTTAAAAAGGAATTTGACGCGGTCATTCTTTGCGGCGGGTCGCGCCAGCCGCGCGACCTGAAGGTTGAAGGGCGGCAGCTTAAGGGGATCCATTTTGCCATGGAATATTTGACCCAATCCAACCGGAGAGTCGCCGGAGCTAAAATCAGCGATAACGAATTGATAGACGCTAAAGGGAAGAAGGTCGTGGTTATTGGCGGTGGAGACACCGGCTCTGATTGCGTCGGCACAGCCAACCGCCAGGGAGCGGCCTGCGTGGTACAGATCGAACTGATGCCTAAACAGCCTGATTGCCGCCCGGAGGGCCAGCCCTGGCCAAAATATCCCATGCTTCTTAAAACAACTTCCAGCCACGAAGAAGGAGCGGAACGGCAATGGCAGGTTACGACCAAGAAGTTTATCGGCGAGAATGGAGCGGTGGGGAAAATTATTTGCGCCCAGGTAGATTTTTCGAAACGGGATGAAAAGGGTTGTGTTATAATGCGGGAAGTTCCTGGATCAGAATTTGAGGTTGAAGCTGATCTGGTTTTTTTAGCGCTTGGTTTTGTCCATCCGGAAAAATCAGGCTTATTGGAGTCGTTAAAAGTCGCTTTTGACCAGCGTGGGAACATTAAGACCGACGATAAATACCAAACTTCCGTCAAAGGAGTTTTTTCGGCCGGGGATATGAGGCGGGGACAGTCGTTGATCGTTTGGGCAATCTCCGAAGGGCGCAGGGCCGCTCGAGCGGTAGACGGGTATTTATCAGGTTTTTCTTCTCTCCCCACAATGTAACCAAAGCTGCTAAAATCACCAGAACTCAAGTTACCAAAGGAGTCAGAGAAGATGAATTTTAACATTGACAAGCTTAAGGTCTATACCAGCGTGGTCCTTGTGCTTTCCTACATTGCTGCTTCCCAATCGGCCAGTGCCGCTCTTTCCCGGACTGTCACTAACTGTGCCGATTCTGGTCCTGGCTCTCTTCGCCAGGTAATGACCGACACCCAGGATAGCGATCAGATAGTTTTTGCCATAACGACCCAAGAGGGAGGATATTCTGCTGGCCCCGGCTTTCCAGGGTTGGTAGTTAGTGAAGTTCCAGGCAAGAAATGGTTTCGGATAGTTTTGAATTCCGGACTGCCTGTTTTAACCGCTAGCGGGGTCTCAATAAATGGTTCGACTCAAACTGGAGAGGCGGATAATAGTTCCGGTCCGGAAGTGGAAGTCCGGGCCAATGCCACCTCTTTTACTGATGTTTTTACCATTAGCGGAAACAATAACACGATCGAAGGTTTGGCTATCAATAAATATGGCTCTGGCAACGGTAAATTGGGGAGTTTGATAAATATTAATGGAGCGCGAGGGAACCTAGTTCGAAGCTGTTATCTGGGGACAAACGCGAGCGGCGACATGGCCGCTCCGCTTGCTTCAGATATCGGTGTTTATATCGCAAATGGGGCCAATAATATTATTGGAACAGCTGGCTTAGGGAATGTTATTTCTGCAAATGGTCTATATGGGGTTTGTGTTGCCGCTGGTCAGGAAAATAAAATTGCCGCTAACTTTATTGGGACCGACCGGACCGGGACAATAGACCTGGGAAACACTTATTACGGTGTTTGGTTATATGACGGCGCAAACAATAATACTATAGGCGGCCGGGATTCGAATGAAGGAAATGTCATTTCCGGCAACGACAATCTTGGGATTTACGTAAGCGGGACCGGCAGCAACAGTAATGAAGTATATGGAAACATTATTGGGCTTGACCGGACCGGTCGGTTTGATCTGGGGAACAATCAGGAGGGGGTCTCTATTTACAGCGGCGCAAATTTTAATCGAATTGGAAATGGCCAGAACAATGGCCGCAATATTATTTCAGGGAATAACCGGTATGGGGTAGTGATTGGGGCCGATAGCAATGTGGTTGCCGGCAATTATATCGGGACCGATATCGATGGCTTGTCAGCAGTTAGTAATGATTGGGGGGGAGTTTCATTGTATAGTGCCGCAAAGAATAACCTGCTCTATGCCGGCAATGTTATTTCCGGTAACAATGAAGCCGGGATTTCAATTGTTGGAATGGGGGTCAACAGTAATGAGGTTAGCGGAAATACGATTATCGGTAACTCGGGCGATGGCGTAAACATCAGGCAGGGAGCAAAATATAACCGGATCGGCGGGGGCGGAAATATTATTTCCAATAATGGTCATAATGGAGTATATCTGGTAGATCCCGGCACAAGCTACAATGAGTTGTCGAATAATTTCATCGGTATCGACGCGGCCAGCGCGGAGGCTGGTAACAGCTGGTTTGGGGTTTATATCGACAATAAAGCTGGCGCGAATATAATTGGACCGTCTAACGTTGTGGCTTTTAATGGCGACTTTATGCATCCGGCCGGAATATTTTTGAACAGTTCTCAGTCGACCCAGGAATTGATCAGTAGAAATTCTATTTATGAAAATTACGGACGGGGGATCTTGCTCCTTAACGGGGCGAATATTATGATCCCGTCACCGGTGATTATTGCCACTAGTTATAACCAGCCGACCGGCGAGCTGGCGCTGACTGTTTCCGCTTCTCCCAACGCGCGGGTTGAGATCTTTAAGGCGCGAGGCGGACAGGGAGAGAAGTACTTGTGGAGTTTTTCCGCTTCTGCCAGCGGAGAGGTTGATAGTTCGATCACCTGTCCGGGCTTATTGGCCGGCGATACCCTGGTCGCTACGCAACGGGATAATCTTCAGAATACCTCTGAGTTTTCACTGGTAAAAGAGATCAACATTGCCGTTCCTTTTCTTTATCAGCCAGAACTCAAAATTGGGACAAGTGGGTCGGTTTATATGGATGATGAAGCAATTCTTTCTGTCACATCCAAAGAAACGGCCGTGTATTATTTTTCATTGAAGAATCTTGGCAATGTTGCCGATCAATATCTGCTGGAGGCAAACGGACCAGG
Source organism: Candidatus Margulisiibacteriota bacterium (assembly GCA_018822365.1). Lineage (NCBI taxonomy): Bacteria > Bacillati > Candidatus Margulisiibacteriota > Candidatus Margulisiibacteriota bacterium. The sequence goes on along the minus strand of JAHJKL010000029.1, from coordinate 21,629 downwards.
AAGCGAACACAGCTTGAGAATATTTGACGCTAAGAGCGGAGGAAACGATATAACTGCCGCGGTCCAAGCGGGCAGTTATCCATCTTCCCTTCCAGTTGGAGGACAAATGGAAGGAAGGATTGAGATCTGCTCCATTGGAAGCAGTACGACGACCGCTGAAGTAATACTAACCTCTTCTTCAATTTATGATCCTGGCAAAACCTCTTCAATCAAAGCGAAGGCGACCTTTGTTTTTCCTGATGAACCGCTCCCAGCAGCTTTGGTTTATACCGAATCAGATCTTGGCATGCCTGGAACCCATATCTCAATCCCTGGCGACGCGCTGGTCAATATCCCGGTGATCTCGATTTTGGAGACCGTAAGTCCCGGCCCTCCGCCTCCCGGCTATCATATTGCGGGAAAAGTCTTGAATGTTATTTCTTCGATCAAAGCATTTTCGAAGCCAATAACCATGACTATGCCGGTCAATGTTCCACTTGCCGCCCCGCGGGTGTTTTATTGGGGGTCAGGAGGCTGGAGCCGTGAAGGGATCGAGATTGTTGCCTACGATGATCGATCGGTTACGTTTACTACGAGCCATTTTTCAACTTTTGCTCCTATGGTGGCGCTTGCCAGCAACCTGGTCCGGGTTGCTCCCAACCCATACAATCCAAACAGCGGCGCGGCCGCCAAAATATGGTACTGGCTTGATTCTGCCGCGGCGACGAGCATTTATATCATTGACTTAACCGGAACGATAGTTTGGCAGAATAGCTATTCGGCTGGAGTCCCGGGCGGGAGCGCCGGCGAGAACAATATTGATTTTAACGGCAAAGATAAATGGGGGAGCGTCCTGGGGGATGGCGTTTACTTATATAAGATCGTCCAGGATGGAAAAGTCATCGGCGGCGGGAAGATGGGAATTGTTAAATAAATTGACAGTCATGAAATATTTGGAGATAATCGCATATAAATGAACTGGCGAAATATATTTTACGCTGTGCTATTTATGGTTTTTTTCTCTTCTTCGGGATTGGCCGCCACCCGGACTGTCACCAATTGCGCCGATTCCGGTGTCGGCTCCCTCCGCCAGGCGATCACCGAAGCGGGAGCCGGCGATACCATAGCCTTTGATATTACCCTGGCCAATGCCGGATATTCAACAGGTGAAGCCGGTCCTGGACTGGTGACAACCGAAGCGGGAAGCAACTGGTGGTACAGGATTGTTCTCCGGTCAGGCTTGCCGGATATCACGGTCAATAATTTAACGATCGATGGATCTACCCAAACCCGCGAAGCCTCAAACAGCCAGGGCCCGCAGGTAGAGGTCAGAGCGAGCGTGGAGGCTTCTACTAATGTTTTTTATGTCAAGGGGGATAACAACGTTATTCATGGGCTTGCGGTCAATAAATGCGGTCCCATAGGCGGCCGTGGTGGGTCATTAATTATTATTAATGATGCCGATGGAAATGTTATTAAGGGATGTTATGTCGGCTTATCGGCCAGTGGGGACGCGACCGCGCCCTTGACGAGTAATTATGGTGTTTATATCGTCAATAACAGCAATAATAATTATATTGGCGATGGGACCTCTGCCGGCCGCAACGTGATCTCTGGGAATTATTTTGGCGGTGTTTACTTATATGGCAGCATTGGGAACACGAACAATAGAGTGTTAGGAAATTATATTGGGACAGATCGGACCGGAGCAATTGATCTTAGCGGCGCTCAAAATGGCGTTATCATTTATAGCGTTTCTGGCAACTATGTGGGGGATGGGACGGTTGGCGGCCGCAATGTTATTTCCGGCAACGGATATGGTGTTTATATTTATTCCGATGCCTCGACCAATGAAGTTAAGGGGAATTATATCGGCGTAAACGCTTCCGGCTCGGGCCTTCTTGGTAACGGGTATTACGGCATCTATCTTTCAAGCGGCGCTTTTGGCAATATCATTGGCGGTGCTGATTCTGGGGACAGGAATATTATTTCCGGGAATAATTTAGGGATTTATATTTCAAATTCTAATAGTAATGAGGTCCTTGGGAATTATATCGGCTTGAACGCCGCCGGGACGGCGAAAATCGCCAATAATTATGGAGTGCAGATCAGCGGGACTGCCGTTAGAAATAAAATCGGCAATGGAACGGTTAGCGGCCGCAACGTGATTTCCGGTAATAGTAATCACGGTGTTTACCTGTATGGATCGTCAAGCAACGAAGTTTTAGGAAATTATATCGGCCTAAGCCCGGATGGGCTAAGTTCAATCGGCAATTCCGTTCATGGAGTAGGGCTATATAACGGCACTCACCATAATTATATAGGCGATGGGACAGCCGGCAGCAGGAACGTTATCTCCGGCAACCAGATGTCGGGGATAGCGGTGGTCTCGTCGGACCATAATTATATTATGTCGAACTACATCGGGCTTGGGAGCGATGGGCAAACCAACGTAAAAAACGAGCATTTTGGTGTTTATAGTCTGACCGGCAGTCATGACAATTACTATTATAAAAATAGTATCGCTTATAATGGTAATAGCGCCTATCCGAATGGCATCCAGATAAAAGATTCAAACACGACCCATGAAACCATCTCCCAAAATTCAATTTTTGAAAATTATGGAGAGGGGATAAAATTATATCTTGACTCAAATCTTGGTATCCCATCGCCGGAAGTTTTAACAAATGAATATAATCAGACTACCGGCGCCCTAAAGGTGACCGGGTCCGCTTCGCCGAACGCGACGGTCGAATTATTTAAGGCCTATGGCGACGAAGGTATAACCTATCTTGGCGCTTTATCGGCCGACTCTTCCGGCGCGTTTAACGGTACGATAACCTACAGCGGTTTGCTTTCCGGGGACTATTTGACGGCGACCCAGACCGGACAATTGGGGGACACTTCCCAATTTAGCGCGTCCATGGAAGTGCTGGTCAAGACTTCAACCAAAGAATACTCCAGCTCCGACCTCGGCATTCCCGGGATGACAATTACTATTCCAGCCGGGGCGGCTACGACCGATCCGACGATCACGGTGACTGAAGTCGCCAGTCCGGGGAACCCGCCGGTCGGGTATATGATTGGCGGCAAAGTGTATGACATTGTTTCATCGATCACCAGTTTTACCCTGCCGGTGACAGTGACCATGCCGATCGACGGGCCGCTGGCCGATCCGCGGGTCTACTATTGGAACGGCAGCGGCTGGAGCCGGGACGGGATAACGGTTGTTTCTTACACAGACACATCAATTACCTTTACCACGACTCATTTCACTATCTTTGCGCCAATTGGAGCGCTCTCAAGCAACGTGGTCCGCTTTGGACCAAATCCATATAATCCGAATAGCGGAACAGCCGCTAAGATCTGGTACTGGCTTGATTCTGCCGCAGCGACCAGTATTTATATTGTTGATTTAGCCGGGACGGTCGTTTGGCAGAACAGTTACGCGGCCGGAGCGATTGGCGGGAGTACCGGGGAAAACAATATTGATTTCGATGGAAAAAACAAATGGGGACAAATTTTAGGAGATGGCGTTTATTTATATAAAATCGTCCAGTCCGGTAAAGTGATCGGCGGCGGGAAGATGGGGATCGTCAAATGACAAAAAGATTGTTTGTTATTTCTTGTTTAATGCTTGCAGTTTATTGTTTACAGATGTTTTCCCCTGCTTTTGCTTCCCAGATTGTTGACCTGACTGAGATCGGTGCCGGGTCCAAGCCGCTTGGAACAGGTAATACCTTTAATCCGTCGGATGAAAGCGGCTCGCTTTTTCAAAATCCCGCCGGAATTTCCAATGTAAAAAAATACAGCTTGACCAGTATGAGCGGCAACGTTATGGGTGAGGTCCCATACCTGATGCTTGGCGGCGCTTACCGGACACAATATGGGGTGTTTGGTATCGGTTATATTAACGCCTCGGTCAGCGGGATCAGAGAAGCGACCCTGGTCAATGGGGTTCCGGAGATCACCGGCAACGAAGCGAATTATGGCAGCGGCTCACTTTTGATCGGTTATGCCAATGAAGCAAAAGAGGTCAGGTTTATTAACAATATCAAATTTTTGACCGATCGAAACGCCAAAGTTGGCGCCAGCCTGAAGTTTGTTAACCAGGGTTTTAGTGGCGCGGCCAGTTTTGAAGGAGCGGGTGGAGGCGGGTTTGACCTGGATCTGGGAACAATTATTCCGATCAATGAGCGTTTGACCGGTTCTATTGCTATTAAAAATATTATTCCGGGGAATAACATTCGCGCGGATGAACTCCCCATGACGATTACAGGCGGAGTTGCCTTCAAACTGCCGGACAGAAAATTGTTGACTATTGCTGACCTGTCTTACACAACCCGGGGCTTTTTGTTGCATTTAGGGGCAGAATGGAATCCTTATAAGCAGATATTTTTACGCGGCGGTTTTGACCAAAAGCCGGAGAACATTGATTATTCGTTAGGGGTAGGTACAAAGGTCAAAGGGTTTACTTTTGATTATGCTTACCGGACCTTTGCCGGCCTAAGCGAGATGTCTACCCATTATTTCTCAATCGGTTATATTGGCGAAGATCCACCGGTTAATGTGGTAAAGCCAAAGCCAGTGGTGAAAACACCTCTTCCCCAGCCGCCGGTTGTCCCGAAGCCGGTCATTAAACAGAACGTTAAAAAACCAATTAAAGCACCTGTCATAATCAAGAAAAAACCTGTTTTACCGCTTAAAAAGTAATTAACCTTCACCAGTCTATTCATTGTGCAGTATGGCGTGAGCTTGCTCAAGTTGCATAATAACTAATCATTTACTATAATACATTAATACATTAGCAATTTATATTAGGAGGGTTTTTTGTGACTTTAGACGTGGCGGCTAAAGATGTCTTGGCAAAGGCTCAATCAGATAAAATTAAGTTTGTTTATCTTCAATTTACCGATATCATGGGAGCGATCAAGTCGGTAGCTATTCCGCTTAATCGGGTTTCCGATGTGCTTGATAAAGGGCTCTGGTTTGATGGCAGCTCTATTCTTGGTTTTGCCCGGATCTGTGAATCAGATATGTTTCTTAAACCCGACCCCAACACTTATCAGGTTATTCCCTGGACGGTAGAAGGGCGCAAGTGTGCCAGATTTATTTGTGACATTTTTACTCCGGAGGGGAAACCGTTTGAAGGTGATCCCCGCTATATTCTGCGGAAAGCGATTGCTGAAGCCGAAGAGCTTGGGTACAAATTCTATACCGGTCCGGAAGTCGAATTCTACCTCCTGAAAAAAGAGAACAGCAAGATAACGACCGTTCCCCACGATATTGGCGGCTACTTTGACTATTCGCCCAGAGATATGGCTTCGGATGTCCGGCAGGACATTATCTTTGCCCTGGAAGGGATGGGAATGGTTTCCGAAATGTCCCATCACGAGGTTGGCCCCGGACAGCACGAGATCGATGTCCGCTATTCCGATGCCCTTTCTTCGGCAGATAACACGATCACCCTAAAATACGCGATCAAGGCGATTGCCAACCGGCATGACCTGTATGCCTCTTTCATGCCAAAACCTCTTTATAATCAGGCTGGGTCGGGAATGCATGTCCATCAATCGCTGTTTGATAAAGAAGGAAAGAACGCGTTTTTTGACCCCAATGATAAATACAAATTAAGTAAGCTTGCCTATCAATACATGGCGGGACAGCTTAAACATGCCCGTTCGCTGGCGGCAATAGTCGCGCCGACGATAAATTCATACAAGAGGCTGGTTTCCGGCTACGAAGCGCCGGTCTATATCTGCTGGGCGCAGATCAACCGCTCCGCCCTGATCAGGATTCCTCGTTATTCCCCAGGCCGCGAGCAGTCGACCAGGCTGGAGCTCCGTTGTCCAGACCCTTCGTGCAATCCATATCTTGCTTTTGCCGTGATGCTTAAAGCCGGTTTAGATGGGATTAAAGGGAAGCAGACGCCGCCGGGGCCGGTTGAGGAAGATGTGTATGAATTGGCTCCATCCCGTCTGGTTGAACTCAATGTCGGGATGCTTCCATTCTCGCTGAAAAGAGCGGTCGAAGAATTAAAAGCCGATAAAGTGCTCCAGGAAGCGCTAGGCAAACATACTTTTGAGAGGTTTGTCGAAGCCAAACTGGCGGAATTTGACGATTACCGGATGCAAATAACGCCATGGGAGTTGGACAAATACCTGGAAGCGCTGTAAATGGCCCCCAATAAAACCGCCAGGCATATTAATGGATTGCTCGAGATCAGCCGGGCGATTACTTCAGATATTTACCTTGAAGATATCTTAGGGTTGATCGTGACTGTTACCGCTTCGGTGATGCATTCCAAGATCTGTTCTCTGATGCTGTTAAACAAAGACAATGAGCTAACGGTCAAAGCGACCCAGTCGATCAGTCCGGCGTATAAACGGAAGCCAAATTTAAAAATAGGGGAAGGAGTTGCCGGTTTAGCGGCCCTAGAAAACACCCCGATTCAGGCCCAGGATGTACGTAAAGACCCAAGATATATCAATCGAGAACTCGCTAAAAAAGAAAAGTTATGTTCGCTTCTTTCTGTCCCCATCTCTTTGAAAGGGAAGGTCAAAGGGGTGATCAATTGCTACACTTCTCAACCCCATCGTTTTAGCAAGGAAGAGGTCAGTTTACTGCAAACCGTCGCCAACCAGGCGGCAGTCGCCATAGAAAATACAGAACTGATGGTTGAGACCAAGGTTATTTACGAAGAACTGGAAACCAGGAAAATTGTGGAGCGGGCAAAAGATATATTGATGAAAAATATCGGCGCTTGCGGAAGCGAGGCGTTCAGAATGATCCAGAAACAGAGCATGGACAACCGAAAGCCCATGAGAGAAGTGGCTGAAGCGATCATCCTGGCTGAGAGTTTTCAAAAAGTTTGACATTTGGCCGCCTTTTTAGTAAAGTAATCACTGCGAAACCTCATTTTTGCCTCGCACAATGACGTGCGGCCAAGACGAAGAAGTCCTCAAGAAGGTTAATGTTTTTTATTAAAGGAGAGTATCTTAATGGGTAATTTAATGCGTCCCAATGGTTCAACCGCGACCGACTCCAAGAACCGGATCCAGGAAGTCGCTCCATGTTCAGGCCTTTGTTCAGTTTGTCTCGACGGATGTGCCGGCAACTGCGAAGTATTTCGCTCTTCCATGCGCGGCCGCGAAGTGATCTATCCCCAACCGTATGGCAAGACCACTTCCGGATCGACCAAAGACTATCCGGTTGACTATTCTCATTTAAACATTATGGGCACGGCAGTTGGGGCGGTTGGCGTAGCGCCGGACCCTGATGTCGCTAAATTCCCCAACGTGAATGTTGAGTCGGAAGTTGGCGCCCCGGGCAAACCAAAGATCAAAATGAAAGTTCCGGTCTTTACCGGCGCGCTTGGTTCGACCGATATCGCCCGGGTTAACTGGGAAGGCTTTGCCATTGGCGCGGCGATCTCCGGGATCATGATCGTGGTTGGCGAGAACGTCTGTGGTATGGACCCGAAAGCTGAGATCAAGAATGGCCGGATCATCAATTCACCGGAGCTGGAGCGACGGGTCAAGCTTTATCAAGAATGGAAAGGCGATTACGGCAATATCCTGGTCCAGTACAACGTTGAAGACGGTCGGCTGGGCGTGCCGGAGTATGCCATCGAAAAGCTCGGCGCGGAAGTTATCGAAATGAAATGGGGGCAAGGGGCCAAGGACATTGGCGGTGAGGTCAAATTGCCAACGATAGAGAGAGCTCTTCAGCTCAAATCCCGCGGCTATATTGTTGCCCCTGATCCAGAGAATAAGGCGATCGAAGAAGCCTACGAAGAAGGGGCGATCAAAGAGTTCGAGCGCCATTCCCGCCTCGGGATGGTGTCGGAAGAAGGTTTTGCCGGCGAAGTTTCCCGCTTGCGGAAGGCGGGGGCGAAATATGTCACCCTGAAGACAGGCGCTTATCGGCCGGCTGATCTGGCCCGGGCGATCAAGTTCTCTTCCGATCATCAGATCGACCTGCTCACCATTGACGGAGCTAGCGGAGGAACCGGGATGAGCCCTTGGCGGATGATGTGCGAATGGGGGATCCCGACGATCTATCTCCAATCGATGGCTTATGACATGTGTGAGAAGCTTCGGGCCAAGGGGAAGTTTGTCCCTGACCTGGCGATCGCGGGTGGCTTTTCGCTGGAGGATCATATTTTCAAAGCAATAGCCATGGGAGCGCCATATGTTAAAGCGGTCTGCATGGGCCGGGCGACAATGATCCCGGGGATGGTTGGTAAAAACATTGAACAGTGGATTAAAGAAGGGAAACTTCCCAATACTGTTTCCAAGTACGGGAAGAGTGCCGAAGAGATCTTTGTGAAATATGAAGAGCTTAAGGGGATCTATGGCAAGGACTTTAAGAAGATTCCGTTGGGAGCGGTTGCGATGTACTCTTACGTTGATCGTTTAGCAACCGGGCTCCGCCAGTTCATGGCTGGGGAGAGGAAATTTGCTCTCTCTTACCTGACCCGCGATGATCTTGTTTCCTTGACCCAAGAATGTACACAGGTGACCGGCATTCCTTACGTCATGGACCTTGATAAAGAGATCTGTGATCGGATTTTAGCCTAAATAATTGTTTTAATTGCAGGAGAAGGGTCCCGACGTTAAGTTGGGACCCTTCTTGTTTGAGCGGGAGCGGTTAATTTGATATCATTACCTGAATGAAAGAAGCACTGCTGCAGAATATTAAAGGCCTTTCAGAAAAAGAAGCAGCAAAAAAGCTGAAGATCGAAGGTTATAACGAACTCCCCTCCCAAAAACAGCGCAGATTTTTGCAATCCCTCTGGAACGTCATTCGCGAACCGATGCTGACGCTCCTTCTGGCCGCCGGTGCCATCTATTTTCTTCTTGGCGAATTTAAGGATGCCCTGATGCTGATGACCTTTGTGCTGGTTGTTATCGGCATTACTTTGTATCAGGAGCGAAAGACCGAACATGCCTTAGAAGCGCTCCGAAATTTATCTTCTCCGAGAGCGCTGGTCATTCGCGGCGGAGTTCGAAAAAGGATCCATGGTCGGGAAGTGGTTAGGGGAGATATCATTGTCTTGCACGAGGGAGACCGGGTACCGGCCGATGCAAATGTCATTTTCAATAGTAATTTAATGCTTGACGAGTCCCTGCTGACCGGGGAGTCGCTTTCGGTTGGTAAAAGCGAGTGGGACGGGAAAAGCGGGCCGAAACAAGCCGGTGGAGAGGGGCTCCCCTTTGTTTATTCAGGCACAATGATCGTTCAGGGTCATGGGTTGGGGGAGGTGTTTGCGACCGGAGTAAAAACGGAGATCGGCAAAATAGGAAAAACCTTAGAGTCGATCAAAGAAGAATCTACCCTTCTGCAGAACGAGACATCAAGGATCATTAGAATGTTTGCTCTGGTAGGACTTTTTCTGTGCGCGGTCGTTGTTGTCGTCTATGGCTTGACCCGGGGGAACTGGATCAACGGATTTTTAGCCGGGCTTACTTTGAGCATGGCGATGCTCCCCGAAGAGTTTTCGGTTGTCCTGGTGATCTTTTTAACCCTTGGGGCCTGGCGGCTTTCCAAAAGGCAGATCCTAACCCGCCAGATGCCGGCTATTGAGACCCTGGGTGCGGCTACCGTTCTTTGCGTCGACAAGACCGGTACGCTGACCGATAACAAAATGACCTTGAGCTCACTTTATTGCAACGGGGAGCACCGTGAAACCAAGGGGCTTAAACAGCTGGATGAAAGATTTCACGACTTAATGGAGTTTTCTTTGTTGGCGAGCCAAGCTGACCCTTTTGATCCGATCGAAAAAGAGATCAAAGCGCGAGGCGAACTCTGGCTGACCAATACCGAGCATATTCATCATCGCTGGAAACTGATCAGGGAATATCCTCTTTCCAAAGAGCTGATGGCTTTATCGCACGTTTGGGAGTCTCCCGATCAGCAAAGTTTTGTGATCGCCGCCAAAGGGGCGCCGGAAGCGATCGCTGATCTTTGTCACTTTTCGGCCGACCAGAAAGAAACCCTGGCCGGAGATGTCGCGGCTTTGGCCGAGAAAGGGCTGCGCTTGTTGGGCGTGGCAAAAGCATCGTTCCAGAAAACCGCCCTTCCCGAAGGGCAGCATGACTTTGCCTTCCAATTTATCGGGTTGATCGGTTTTGCCGATCCAATAAGGGAAACAGTACCGGCGGCGATTAAAGAATGTTACGCGGCCGGGATGCGGGTTATCATGATCACCGGCGATTATCCTGGGACCGCAAAATTTATTGCCAGACAGATCGGCCTGAAGAATCCCGGCCAGGCGATTACAGGATTGGAACTTCAGAAAATGGCGCAGCTTGAACTGCAGGAAAGGATCCGCGAAATTAATATTTTTGCCAGGGTAGTCCCTGAACAGAAATATAACATTGTCAGCGCTCTCAAAGCGAATAATGAAGTGGTCGCGATGACCGGCGACGGGGTTAACGATGCCCCTGCTTTGAAATCGGCACATATTGGAGTGGCGATGGGGGAGCGGGGGACCGATGTCGCCCGCGAATCGGCCGACCTGGTCCTGCTTAACGATGATTTTTCTTCGATCGTGACAGCGGTCAGGCTGGGGAGGCGGATCTATGAGAACCTGAAAAAAGCGATCGCCTATATTTTTGCCGTCCATGTTCCCATCGCGGGAATGTCGCTCCTGCCGGTCCTTTTCCAGCTGCCGATCGTTCTTTTGCCAGCTCACATTGCTTTCTTAGAATTGATCATCGATCCCGCCTGTTCGACTGTTTTTGAAGCGGAACCTGAAGAAGAGGGGCTCATGACGCGTCCCCCTCGCTCATTATCAGACCGGCTTTTTGACCGGAATGCTTTAGCCATTAGTCTTCTTCAGGGGTTAAGCGTATTAGCCGTTGTTATGATCATTTTTCTGCTGGCTCTTCTCCTGGGAAAAAGCGCGGCTGAAGCCCGGACGCTGACCTTTGCGACCATGGTTTTTGCCAATTTAATGTTGATCCTGACCAATCTTTCCTGGACACAGAACATTACTTATATCGTCAGGAAGAAGAATCTCGCTCTTTGGCTGGTGGTTTTTGGAACACTGCTTGCTCTTTTTTCGGCTATTTATTTTCCTTTCTTTAGAGATCTGTTCCATTTTGAGATATTATCTGTGAACGACCTGATAATTGCTTTTTTGGGTGGAGTAGCCAGTTTGACCTGGTTTGAGGGTTTGAAACTGTTGAATCGAAAATCACCAAGGTGTTCAGTTTGATTATCATTGATAAAAGAGCTATAATAGTCGTATGAACAACGAAAATCTGACGTTTTACGGGCTTGGCCTGGCTCCCAAGACATTGGGAGTTCTGGAAAAACTTAAATTTACTACCCCAACCCCGATCCAGCACAAAGCTATTCCGGTCGCGGTCGAGGGAAAAGACCTGGTCGGGATCGCCCAGACCGGTACCGGTAAAACACTCGCATTCGGTATTCCAATGATCCAACGGCTAGCGACAGAACAGGGGAAAGGGTTGATCCTGGTCCCAACCCGTGAATTAGCTCTGCAGGTTGAAGAGAGTCTCCGCTTATTTTGCCAGGCTTACAATGTCAGGCCGGCGGTCCTGATCGGTGGCGCTTCTATGGAAAGACAGATCCAGGCCCTTCGCCGCCAGGCGCGCATTATCATTGCGACACCGGGCCGTTTGATCGATCATCTTAGCCAGGGGAACGTTTACCTGGGTGACGCCAGGATCGTGGTCCTGGACGAAGCTGACCGGATGCTCGACATGGGTTTTGCCCCCCAGATCGAACAGGTTTTGAAGACAGTTCCGCGCGAGAAACAAACAATGCTTTTTTCCGCGACCATGCCGGTTGAGATCGTCCGGGTCGCGTCAAAATATATGAAGCTCCCAATTCGGATCGAGGTTGCTCCTCCGGGAACAGCGGCTGAAAAAGTTTCCCAGGAAGTATTTATTGTCAGGAAAGAAGCAAAACTGCCGATGCTTTGCAAGCTTCTGGAACAGTACCGGGGGACGGTCCTGGTTTTTTGCCGGACCAAAAGAGGGGCTTTCCGGGTTGCCCGCGACCTGCAGTCCCGGCGTATTAACGCGGCTGATATTCATTCCGACCGCTCTCTGGCCCAGCGCCGGGAGGCGCTGGAAGGGTTCAAGAGAGGAAAGTACCGGGTTTTAGTCGCGACCGACATTGCCGCCCGTGGCATTGATGTAAAAGGGATCGAGCTGGTGGTTAATTTTGACCTGCCAGATGACAGCGAGAACTATGTTCACCGGATCGGGCGGACCGCCCGCGCCGGCAGCGAAGGTAAAGCGATCTCGCTGGCGACCCCGGACCAGGAGAAGGAATTCCGCAGTATTGAACGGATGATGAAGCTAAGCATTCCAGTTGGCCGTCATCCCGAGATCATGACCGAAGGTTTTGACCGGGGGAGCTCGTCTCCTCCTTCGCGGCATTTTCAGCCTCGCAGAGGGAATAGTCCGTCCCATCGGCCTCAACGTCCTGCCAGACAGTCCGGCTTCAGGAGACCACAAAATCAACCTGAGCGGCCCAGAGCCCCGCTTGCCGAAAGAAAGGAATCGCCGCCAGCAGCGACCAGGCCCCAGAAATACGGGTTTGGGATCGACGACATTCTCGCGGCGATGAAAAAAGAAGGCAAGTAAACTAGAAAGCGTCAGGCTGAAGGTTTATTAGGGGGGAAGCTCATGAAAAAAGTATTTCTGATCTTATTACTGCTGTTAATATCCGCTGCCGCAACCCACGCCAATCCGGACCGATACCGGATCTTTATGGAAAAGGCAGGCTTTTGGGGCGGGAGTTCTTTCATGATGGTCGATACCGAGACCGGCCAGAGCTGGCGATACAACGGCCGGATGTGGGAGCCGATCCCCAGGATCGAAGAAGAGGCGACCGGGAAACCCGATATTTCAGTGATCATGGCGAAGCATGAGGAAGAGGTCATTGCTTTAAATCTGAAACAAGCGGAAGAGATCAAGTTCATCAAAGCGAGGCATGAAAAAGAGATCGCTGACCTTAAGGCGAAGATCAGTTTGGCGGAAAAACCGAAAAGAGTGAAAAGGACGGTATATTATCAGCCCAGACAGATCAAAACGGTGATACCCGGCGAAACAGGGGATAATTCTGACAATGTCCCGCCCGCCTGGTTGACCGACTAATGAGCAATCGATAAGCCGGCTACTCCTGCCGATCCGAACAATTCCGCCAGATGATCGGCCACAAGTTTTAACTCCTTGCCTGACGGTCGTCCGAAATAACCGGAATCGCCATAAAGCTCAATTTTGAACCCATCGGCTGACCTGTTTAGATCAAGAAAAGCTCCGACCATTTCGTTCCTGGAAATGTCTTCAGTTAGGGAGCGGGCGATGCTGCGGTGCGGAGTATCTTCTCCAGCGGCAAGGGCCAGTATTTTCGTCCGCAGGTCAAAAACAAATTTCCCGGAAAAATCGGGGTTTAACGCGAGAAAATCGTGAAGGTTGCGGTTGGTCAGGACAAATGAGCCTTTGAATTGCAGCGCGGCGGCCGGCTTAAAAACAAAACAGCGGCCTCTAGGATCGATCGGATTATTAAACTTTATTTTCATATCTGCCCTAAAGATACAAAAAAACCGGGAAAACAGGCGTTCCCGGTTAATTTGTCTCGACAGAAGTGCCCGCCCAGGGCGGGTCCGCCTATGGCGGAAAAGGTATGTCTTACGCTTCTACCTATATATCGGCAGGTTTTTGGCAAAATTTCACTTCTTCTTTAAATGATAACTGTGATATCATTTTCCTATGCGATTGTGGAGCCTCCATCCAAAATATCTCGACGGTAAAGGGCTGGTCGCTCTCTGGCGGGAGGGGCTTTTGGCGCAGAAGGTTTTGCAAGGAAAAACCACCGGCTATAAGCGCCATCCCCAGCTAACGAGGTTTCGGGCGGCGAAGGATCCCCTTAAAACAATTGGCGCATACTTATCTTTTATTCGGCGGGAAGCGGATGGGCGGGGTTTTGTTTTTGACCGGACAAAGATCGTTGAGCCGGGACTGATCCGCCGGGTCATTACCGTAAACAAAGGGCAGCTTGAATATGAGCGCCGTCATTTGCGGCGAAAGTTGAAGCGGCGCCTGGGAACAGGGTATAATAAACGAACAATGAGATTAGTCCCAAATCCGATATTTAAAGTTATAACCGGAAAGGTTGAAAGCTGGGAGAAGCTGTGATTGGATTTTGGTCCATGGCAGCAGATATTTTATGGCGAGTTTGACGGGCAGAGGCGGAAACGAACAATCGTTAAAGTTATGGGAGAATAGGTGATTAGGAATTGGGTTATAAGGAGGAAGAACTATGTTAATTAAAGCGGTTAAATTGCTGATGGCGATTGCTCTTTGCCTGGGAGCCGGTTTTATCGGTTCGGTCTATACAATGCCATCGATCCCGACTTGGTACGCGGCGCTTAATAAACCTTTTTTTAATCCCCCAAATTGGCTTTTTGGGCCGGTTTGGACCCTGCTGTATTTAATGATGGGTCTTGCCGCCTATTTGATCTGGGAAAAAGGGTGGGGAAGCAAAGAGGTTAAGCTTGCCTTTCTCCCTTTTGCCCTTCAGCTCGCCCTTAATGTTGCCTGGTCGGTCGTCTTTTTTAGCCTTCATTCCCCCTGGGGGGCGTTTATCGTAATCGTTTTCCTCTGGTTGTTGATCCTGGAGACGATTATCCGCTTCGGTAAGCTCTCCAGACCAGCTGCCTGGCTGCTAGTTCCCTACATCCTCTGGGTTAGCTTTGCTTCGGTCTTGAACCTGGCGGTGGCGATTTTGAATTGACCTAAAAATGGGCATAGTGTAGCCAAAAACAGGTTGTTGTAGGCTGCCATTTAATGCAATATTTTCTCTGCGTATTACGATAATACTTATATAGGGAGTAGCTATGACCACATTACCATCATTAAGATCATTAGTTAGAAATGCCGAGGCTAAAAAAGCGCATATACCGGCGCACCATTTGGTGAAACCAACTCTGGGGAAAGGTGTTTCATTAGGGAAATATACACTTGAAAAAATAGTTGGTCAGGGTGGTTATGGACAGGTTTGGGAAGGGCTTGATCCTTCCGGAAAACGATACGCGTTAAAAATTGATACATTACAGCTTGGGCTTGATATTAATTGTACCGATAATACTGAATTTAATAATTTCTCTCAAGTTATGGCGACTGGTGGGCACTCGTCAATTATTAATTATTTCGGACGGGAAGAATCATCTGGTCTTTCATTTTGCGTGTTGGAATATTTGGATAGGGGGGATCTTTCTAAGATTATTAAAGAGCATGGCGGGATTGAACCCTCTGGTTTGCCGCATTTATTGGCTTTGAATTATTTAAGGCAGATCACCAGCGGGCTTGGTTACTTGCATAGTATTGGATTGATCCATAATGATATTAAGCCGGAAAATATTATGATGGATGAAAATGGAGCCTTAAAATTGATTGATTTAGGGGTGGCGAGCAGTTATCCAATAGGGATTCATACTGGAACACCTAAGTATTATTCTCCAGAAAAAGCAAAGATGTCTGAAATTGACCAAAGAGCTGATATTTTTGCTCTTGGCATAACCTTTTTTATGATGATTTTCGGCCGACATCCCTTTGCCGTCAGTGGTGATAGTGAAGAGAGAATCCTTTGGAATGTAATGAACGAAAGAAGACCATCATTGCGAATATATTCTCTTCCCAAAGAGACGCGTCAATTAATGCATGGGATGCTTGCCCCGGAACTGGGCTCTAGGATAAAATCTTGTGATGATATCATTAGAATGATAGATCTTGCGGAAAAGTCTATGCCAAAGAAAGAGAGCCGTTGGCGAAGGGTGCTTGGCAAAATATTTGGTGTTGCGGATAGAATTATGTTTGGTCTCTATGATCTTGTTGATAGAGTTAAAGATGTAATCTTTAGGCCAACCACGTTATAATATAAATATGGATAGGCTTCTCCTCAATGTCTGCTGTGCCCCGTGCGCTTTGCCGATCATTGACTATTTGATCAATGTTGAAAAGCGGCGTCTTGAGCGGTTCTCCCTATATTTTTACGGACCAAACATCTACCCGGAAGCGGAATACCTGAAACGGCTGGAGGAGGTCAGGCGAATTGCCGTTCAATACGGAATAAACTTCATTGAAGGGGGATATGACCACAATAGTTGGCTGGTTTATCTGAAGGAGCGTTTGGGGTCGCCATTGGAAAATTACGGAGAGAATAGCGAGCGCTGTCAGCTCTGTTTTAAGTTCCGCTTGCTTAACACCGCCGAATTTGCCGCCGAAAACGGATTTCAGGAATTTGCCGCCACTTTAAGCGTTAGCCGGTTCAAGGATGTTTCGGCGATCAATGCGTTTGGCGAAGAGCTGGCCCGGGAATATAAATTGAAATACCGAACTTTTCCGTTAAATGCCGACGAGGCCCATAAAAAGGGATTGGTACTAACCAAAAAGTTCGGTGTTTACCGCCAAAAATACTGCGGCTGTGAATTCAGTTTTTCTCCCATTTAAGCCTGCCGATCACCGGAACCCCGCTTAACTCTTCGATCATCTGGGCGTTTGTCCTTTCGGAGAGTTCTTTTCCCCGGAAGCCATTTATTATTATTCCCATGATCTCGATCTCCTGATCTTTTAAGGCGCCAACCGTCAGCAGGGTGTGGTTGATCGTCCCGAGCCCCGCCCGGGCGACTATTATAACCGGTAGTTTTAACTCTTTGATCAGGTCGATAACGCAATAGTTTGTGCTGATCGGGACCGCCACTCCGCCAACCCCTTCCACCAGGACCATTTGGCGGCGTTTGGCCAGTTCCCGGTAGGCGGCAAAGATTGGCTTGAGGTTGATCTTTTTCTTTTCCAGCCGGGAGGCGGCCAGGGGTGAGAGGGGAGGTTTGAGGTGAATTGGGTTGATTAGGTGAATAGGATCCTTTAACTTAAGCTTTTTTTTAAGGAGAACGGCGTCATTGTCCGGTCCGCAGGAGATCGGCTTCATGATCCCAACGTCGAGCCCTTCCTTCCGGAATTCCTCGGCCAGATATTGGGTGACGTAGGTCTTGCCTACGCCGGTATCAGTTCCTGTAATGAAGATGCCAGGCATTCTAGGTCCTCCTTGGTGTGTTCGCTGGTGAGCGTGATCCGCAAACGGGCTTCTCCGTCCGGGACGGTTGGCGGGCGGATAGCGGAAACGTAAAAGCCCCGCTCGTAAAGTTGTTGCGAGACTCGCATCGTCCGCTCGTTGTCGCCGATGATTATTGGAAATATCGGGCTTTGCTGCTCCAAGGAACCGGAGGCTGAACGCCTTGGTTCCTTGGAAACCGCGACGTTTAGTCGCAGGTTTCCAAGAAGAGTGTTGGCCAAACAAATATTTTGTTGCAACCTCTTTTTTCTTTCCGGTTCCGCTTCGATCACTTCTAATGCGGCAAGCGCGGCGGCGCAGGCGCTGGGGGGGAGGGCGGTCGTGTAAATAAAACTGCGGGCTTTGTTTCGTAAGTGATCGATCAGCTTCGCCTCGCCGGCGATAAACCCGCCCAGGCTCCCCAGCGCTTTGGACAAAGTCCCCATAATAATATCGACCTGCCCTTTTAAATTGTAATATTCTTCCAGTCCCTGGCCCCTGGGCCCGATGGTTCCTGTCGCATGCGCCTCATCGATCATGGTGACCGCGTCATATTTCTTTGCCAGGGAGAGGATCTCGGGGAGTGGGGCGAGATCCCCATCCATGCTGAAGATCGAATCGGTCACGATCAGCCGTTTTTGGCACTTAGCCGATCGTTTTAAGACCGCTTCTAAAGAAGCCAAGTCGCGATGTTTATATACCTGGAGCCTGGCTTTAGAAAGGCGGCAAGCGTCAATAATGCTGGCGTGGTTGAGCCGATCGATGATGATCGTATCGTTTTCGCCGGTTAAGGCGGAGATTACCCCCAGGTTGGCCAGGTAGCCGGTCGAAAAGACCAGCGCCTCTTCCCGGCCTTTAAAAGCGGCGAGCTTTTTCTCCAGTTTTTCGTGCAAAAGGGTGTTGCCGGAGATCAGCCGCGAAGCACCGGCCCCAAAACCGAATTCGCTGGTTGCCGTGTTGGCTGCCGCGATCACCAGCGGATGATTGGCCAGGCCGAGATAGTTGTTGGAACAGAAATTGAGGAGCTTTTTGCCATCGATCTCGATCAGACGCCCGGTGGAGTTCGTGACTGTTTTAAAGGAGCGATAAAGTCCGGTTTGTTTCAAGGCTTCAAGCTCCTGATCGATAAATTCTAACACGCGGTTTTCTCAATCTCTAAACCAAGCGCCTTGATCATTGCCAGGTCCTGCTCGGCCGATTGGCCGGTCGTGGTCAAATAATTACCCACCAAAGTAACATTGGCCCCGGCAATGAACATTAGTGGTTGCAGCGTTCCCAGTGACTTTTCTCTTCCTCCAAAAAGACCAATATCCTTGTTTGGCATGATGAAACGGTAAGTAGCGATCAATCGCAAGACCTCCAGCGGAGTAATTGGTCGGTGCTTAGCGGCGGCGGGAGTTCCAGCGACCGGATTGAGAATATTGATCGGGACCGAATCAACTTCAAGTTCACGCAGGGTCATTGCTAATTCAACTCTTTGTTCCAGCGATTCCCCCAGGTTAAAGATCCCGCCGGCGCAGACCGCCACTCCTTCGGCTTTGGCGTTTTTGATGGTGGCAACCCGCTCGGCAAAAGTGTGAGTGGTGCAAACATTGGAGAAATAACTTTCTGCCGATTCAAGGTTGTGATGAAGTTTTTTCAGCCCGGCCGCTTTCAATTGGCGGATAGTTGGCCGGTCAAGGATCCCGAGCGAGACACAGCGGTTCATCCTGGTCGTGTTGCTGATCTTTTTAAGCGCCCCGGAGATCTCGTAGATATCTTTTTCGGTATTGACCCCTCGTCCTGATGTGACGATCGAAAAACAGGTGGCCTGCTGTTCTTTTTCCGCTTTCCTGGCGGTCGCGGAGATATCCTCGGCCGGCTGGAGAGGATAGACTTCGGCGCCGGTCTGATAGTGTCCCGATTGGGCGCAGAAGGAACAATTTTCGCTGCAGCGGCCCGATTTGGCGTTGACAATGGCGCAGAGCCGGACCTTGTTCCCCTTGAAATGATGACGCAGTTGGTTGGCGGCAGAGAGCAGGGCAAACGTCTGCTCGTCCGGGGTCGAGATTAGTTCCAGTCCCTCCGCTGGTGCCAGCTTTTCCCCGCCAATTAAGCGATTCGCCAGAGATTGATAGTCCATAAAATAATTATAGCACCTTCTAAAACGCGTGGTTGTAGTAGAAAGTGACAAAACCCCCTTCGTTGCCGATGCTGTAATCGGCCCGGAGGGTCATGGTCGGCAGATAGAGCCTGACGCCAAAGCCATAATCGGTCGCCCAGGAATTCAGGGCAAACATTCCCGCCCGGTCGTAGACCCGTCCGCTGTCAAACAGGAGCACCCCGCCAATCGCCCAGAAGATCGGGAAACGATATTCCAGGTTGACCATGCTTGATCCCAACCCCCGGAAGCGATACCAGGGATAGCCCCGCAGGTTATCCCGACCGCCGAGAGTCGCGTATTCATAGAGGGGGATGGCTTTCCCGCTTAATTGCGATAAGGAGAGTCGCCCGGCAATTGCTTGTCCGGGGTAGGGGAGGGGGAGAGTTCGGGCTGCTTCTCCTTTCCAGCGGACAAAATCAGCCGAGCTGCTTCCAAGATCGAGGGAGCAAGAGAGCGACCAGCTCTCTGTCGGGTTAAGCAGGTTGTTAAACGATTCGCCCTTTAAAAAAAAGCTGGCGACATAATACTGCCGCAAAGTATTTTCTAGGTCGGCGGTGATCGGATTGAGCTGGTTGTTGATCTTGAAGAGGGAGTTATTTGAGGCGTGGAGTTTGACCCCCAACCGGAGCTCTTTGGTGACCGGTTTGGTCAAATAAAGGCGGAGATTGGCATAGTCATTGTTATAGCTCGAATAATTCTTGTCAGGGGTCCCCATCCCCAAACCGTAAAACCGGTCATCAACCGCTGTCCCGACTGATAGCTCGGCATCGATTGCCAGAGGGACTTTGATCGGATCATAGCGCCGCTCCTTGCTGGGAAAAGCTCCGGCCAGGTTGATCTCCCGGGCGCCGCTGTCGACGAAATTAAAGTAGGCGTTGACCAATTCGCCCCGCTGGAAAAGATTGGAGCTGGCGCCAAATAAACCAAACATCGTGCCGATCGAGGAGTCGTAAAAAGCGTAAGGGAGGACATTGTACGAAAAAGACTCTTCCGCCAGCGCCGGCCGAGAGAAAAAGACCAGGGCGAACAAGAGCAGGCACGCGGTAATCCTTTCTTGATAATTCATCCTGAAAATTATAACATAGAGAGTATGGAAATCGTTTATTTACATGGTTTTGCCATTGGTCCAGGGATCTGGGAGGGGCAGGCAGCCGGTTTGACCCCGGAACTCTGCTTTGAAGACCTCTCCCTTGAAGCGCGTCGTTTGGCCGAAATGCTTCCGGCCGAATGCTGTTTGGTCGGTTGGTCAATGGGGGGGATGCTGGCGATCAAAACCGCGCTGCTAGCCCCGGCCAAAGTTGCCAGCCTGGTCCTTGTTTCCACTACTCCCAGGTTTTTAAACAACGAAAGTTATACCTCCGGTTTGCCTCCCGCGCTTTTGAAGCGGTTGGCCAAAAAGATCAAGGACCACGGCCTGGACCCATTTTACGAATTGGTCTTTAAGGATAGAGGGGGAGTTGCCCAGCTAAACCTGCCGCGTGATTCGGCGATGAAAGAGCTGGCCGAACTGGCCCAAATTGATTTACGCGATGAAGCAGGCGAGCTTCGTTTGCCGACTTTGATCGTTCACGGATGCGATGATGAGATCTGTCTACCAGCGGCGGCCGATTTTTTTGATCAGACCATTCCGGAAAGCAGACTAGCCATGCTCAAGGGGGTTGGCCACGTCCCCCAGGTTGAAGCTCCGGAAGAATTGCGCCGGTTGATAGCGGGGTTTGTCAATGAATAAAGAAATGGTCCGGGCCAATTTTTCCCGCGGCGCTTCTTTATATGACGATCAGGCTTTTTTGCAAAAAGAGCTCTCCGATCAGCTTCTGGCGATGCTGGTTGATTGTTCCCCCACCAGGATCCTTGATCTGGGGTGTGGAACGGGTTATTTGACCGGGCTTTTGGCCGAACGATATCCGCTGGCTTTGGTTGTTGGGATAGATATTGCTCCAGGCATGATCGATGCCGCCCGGGAGAGGAGCCACCCAAATATCAGATATGTTGTCGCCGACGCGGAAAATTATACCGAGGGAAGATACGATCTGATCGTTGCCAACGCTGCCCTGCAATGGATGGACCTCTCTCTGATATTCAGTAATGTGCTAAAATTACTCCTTCCTGGCGGACGGTTCGTTTTTTCGACATTTGGCCCCAGATCTCTTGGAGAGTTAAAGGCTTGTGGTTTTCGGGTCAATGAATTTCCGTCCCTGGAAGCGATCGCCGCTCAACTGGTCCCTTTTTCCAGGAAGCAATTACAGGATGAGCTGATCGGGCAGACTTTCCCGGGGGTCAAAGAACTGGTCGGTCATTTGCGTTCTATTGGCGCAAATAGCCCAACGGCCAGGATAGCTGGCCCGGCGATCAGGAACCGGCGGCGCCTCCCGCGGCCGTTTGCGGTAACGTATGAAGTGATCAGGGGAGTAGC
>JAHJKL010000028.1 GCA_018822365.1 Candidatus Margulisiibacteriota bacterium | reverse complement strand
TCATCGGGGAAAAATAGGGAGATTTGTGATCCTTCTAATTCATCGGCAGAAGGACTGGCTCGTTATCCCAAACGGTACCTTAACTATATTATTGTACTGCAATCGGAAAAAGTTGTCAATAAGGTATTTACTCCCTCATCCACCATCCCGATATACATCGGGATGGTCCCCCTTCTCCCGCTTAAGCGGGAGAAGGCCGCAATAAAAACGTTCCCGTAACCCTCTCCATCCTCGATGGAGAGGGGGGACCGTCCGCCGAAGGCGAGACGGTGGGTGAGGTTTACAAAATCCTAATCAGATTGTTGACCCGGCTGACGACCGAAAGCTTCTTGATGGCAGAGATCGCCGCCTGGATGTTTTTTTCGACCGACTCGTCGAGCATGATGACCAAAGTGGCCAGGTTACCGACGTTCTCCTTTTGGATAACGGCGGCGATGCTGACGTTTTTTTCGGTAAAAACCCTGGCAATTGTGGCCAAAACCCCGACTTTATCGGAAACCTGGAGGCGCAAGTAGTATCGGGACGAGATATCAGCGATCGGTTTGACCGGCCGCTCCTTGAACTCCCCGCGAAAAACCGGGCTTGCCTGGCCCAACTCAATAATATCGGAAACGATCGCTGAAGCGGTTGGCGCCCCTCCCGCTCCCGGGCCATAAAACATCAGCTCCCCGACCGGAAAACCCTGGACATAGATCGCGTTAAAATTCTTTCTGACCCCGGCCAAAGGATGAGATAACGGAACCAGCGCCGGATGGACCCGGACATCTACCCCGCTGGCGCTGTTTTGGGCGATCGCCAGCAGCTTGATGGCAAAGCCGATCTCCCGCGCGTATAAAATATCTTCTCCGGCAATTTTTTCTATCCCTTCCCGGTAGACCGAGTCCATTTTAACCCTTGCTCCAAAAGCCTCGGCCGCTAAAATAACCGCCTTATAAGCGGCATCATAGCCTTCAACATCTTTTTTGGGATTGGCTTCCGCGTACCCTTTCTCCTGAGCCTCTTTAAGCGCTTCGGAGAACTCTTTCCCCTCTTCAGCCATGGTCGACAAAATGTAGTTGGTCGTCCCGTTGACGATACCAAAGACTCCGGTCAGGTTGTTCCCCGCCAGTTCTTTGCGCAAAGCGGCCAGGATAGGGATCCCGCCGCCGACTGAAGCTTCGTAAAGGATCGAAACATTGCGCCGCCTGGCCGCTGATAGCAGCTCGGGCATATGAAGAGCAACCAGTTCTTTATTGGAGGTAACAACATGCTTGCCGGCAGCCAACGAATCGAGGACAAACTTTTTCGCCGGGTTGACCCCTCCCATCGTCTCGACAATAACCTTAACCTCGGGATCGTTGATCAGCTCGTAAGCGTCGTTGGTCACCGGACAGGCCGCTTTAACCTTGCGGAGATCGCAACCCTTTTTAATTTTGAGCTGGAGGCCGGACCGGGCGGCAATAGAAGCGGAGTTAAGCTTGATCGCTTCCGCGACGGCGGAACCGACTACTCCCAGGCCGATTATCCCGATGTTAATTTGTTTCATGATTAATCAAAAAGCGAACTGATCGATTTGTTCTCGTAATTCCGCCTGATCGCTTCGGCAAGAAGTTCGGCGGTCGACAGCACCTTGAGATTCTTGATCTCTTTATTGACCGGCAAAGTATCGCTGACAATAACTTCGGCAAAGCCGGCCTTGTTCATCCGCTCGACCGCGGGGCCGGAAAAGATCCCATGGGTCGCGGCAATATAAATATCCCTATTGCAGCCTTCTTTGCGCAAAACCTCGACCCCGCTGGTCACGGTCCCGGCGGTGTCGATCATATCGTCAGTAATAATGACCGTCTTGTCTTTAACCTCGCCGACAATGTGGGTGACTTCGGACTGATGGTGGCCGGTGCGCACTTTATGCAGGATCGCCAGGCTCGCGCCGATCCGGTCGGCCAGCTTCTTGGCGACCTTGGCCCGGCCGGTGTCCGGGGCGACAACTACCGGCTCTTTCAGGTTCTTATCCTTCAGGTAGCTGGTAAAAAGCGGGAGAGCGGTCAGCGTGTCGACCGGGATATTGAAAAAGCCCTGGATCTGGTCGGAATGAAGGTCGAGGGTAACGATCCGGTCGGCGCCGGCGGTCTCGAGCAAATTGGCGATCAGCCTGGCGGAGATCGGCTCGCGGGAAGCCGCTTTGCGGTCCTGCCGGGCGTACCCAAAATGCGGGATCACCGCAGTGATCGATTTGGCGGAAGCCCTCTTCATCGCGTCGATGACAATAAAGAGCTCCATCAGGTCTTCGTTGACCTTTTCGGTGCAGGTCTGGATTATGACCGCCGAATGGCCGCGGATGTTATCAAGGATCCGGGCGTAGATCTCGCCTCCGCCAAAACGGGAAAGCTTGATCTCCCCTTTTTTGATCCCAAGATACCGGACGATCTCCCCCCCAAGCGACGGGTGTGAAGATCCGGAAAACACACAAAGGTTCGAATTTTGCATTATTTTTTCCTCCGCGCCAATTATAACATAACGCGAATTAGAATCCGGTCAAGATCACATCGTCCAGGGTTGACCCGACATATGGGGCATTTCCCGACAGGTCAAGGACCGCGCTCCCCATTTTGATCTTGGTGGTAGCGTCCATATCGGTGGTTGTTTCCACCCTCAAGACGCAATAGACCGTCCCGCCGAAGGTGGTCAGCTTGACCGATGAGTTGGCCATAATGGCAACACTAACGATCGAGGTCCCGCCGCCGGCGGTAATGCTAAAGTTGCCGGCCGTCACGGTACTCGCGTCAAGCGGCTCCATAACCCCAAGATAGACGACCTTTTTATTGGCCGTGTCGATCGCCGGCAGATAGCTCCCGTTGTTCACGACCGCGCCCGCATAGCCGTACTTCTTATATGTAGGATCAAAGCGCGGGCCGACCTGGTCGCGGGCGTTGCATTCGGCCGAGACCGACTCAGACTCTCCGTTGAAAGCGACGACTTTGACATAAAGGGGCTGGTTGACCATTGGATAGGTCGGGGTACCGAATGGATCGATCAATGTCGTCCCATATAATGTATTTAAAACGTTGGTCATAGTTAAAGTCGCGTAGTTGGCGGTAACATAATAAGCCGACCCGACCTGGGCGAGCCGGAAATTGTTGGTCGGGTTGTCGGAGAGATAGACCCGGTAACCGGTAATATTTCCGGTCGAAGGGGTCCAGGTCAGGTTAATATTGGTCGCGGCATATATTTCATTATAGTCAGCCCCGCTGGTCGGACTGCTGGTGATCATTTTTCCGCCCGCCCCTGTCCCGATGGTTAGGGCAAGGTTAGTCGGCGCGCTTGGGGTCGCGCCCGAAGCGGTCCGGTAGGTAAAATATAATGATTCTTCAACCACGCATTCTTGCGGTGTTTCGACCGGAACGCCATACCCGCTGCTCGAGTAGGCGATCGCCAAAGAATGGCCGGCGGCATCCTTAACATCGGCAAAGGATTGCGAAGGTTCGCCCGCCAGATAAAGCCGGTACGTTTGGTTGGGCAAGAGCGGGCTGTTTGGGGTCAGGGTCAAAGTGGTTTGGTCGGTTGACCAGGCGGCGCTCATATTAACGGTATCGCCAGCCGCAAAAAACCTGGGACCGGTAGCGGTGATTTTTGGCCGAACGGTTGAAGTATCCATCGCTTTGTTGAAAACCAGAGTGAACGAGGCCGACGTCTCAATCGTCGAATCTTTGGACGGGGTCAATGATTTGATCACCGGATAAGGGGAGAGCTCGATATCCTGGGTATAGAATGAATTATCAAGCACCCCAACGGCAAAACCGAAAGTAAAGGTCCCGACCTCATCTCTTGCCGGCTGATACCCGTCTTTAGTCGAGATTATATAATAGTAACCGGGTTTGACCTTTTCAAAAACATACTCGCCGTTAGCCCCGGTCACGGAGGTTTGGGTCTCGTATGACCCGGACAGGACCACGGTCACACCGGCAACCGGCCCTTTGCGGACCGAGGAATAATACCCGCTGTCGTAGATCCATTCTTTCTCATAAACCGTCCCTTTGATCACCAGGTTTTGCGGGGTCGACTCGGTGGTGGTGATCGTCGGGTTGGTCTGGCCGCAGCTTGAAATAACGACCCCCATTAACAGCAATAAGAACAAACTGAATATCTTTTTTATCATCGCGTTTTCCTCCTATTTATTTAATTCCAAGGAACCGCGAAGTTTATTCGCAGGTTACTTGGAACGCCTACATAATAAAGTATCGGGCAAAGATCATGTTATAGTACCGATTATCACCTCCGGAAAGGATCATTGTTTCTCCAGTTAAGCCAAGAAGCATCGGCCAGCCAAACAGATTGGCATTGATCGACGCTTCATAATCGAACAGTTGAACCGGCTGTCCCAGGACCGATGGAGTAACCTGCACCCTGACGAGCGGGAGAGAATAAAAAGCCCTGATCAAAAGTTCCCTCTCCCAAACGCGGGCGCTGGTCACTACTCCGGCGTTGAAGCCGGCAAAACTGCAGGGGGCTGACTGATTGGCCAGATTAAAGTATTTGCCTCCCAACAGCAGCTTCCCTTTGACCCCAAAGAGGTCGATGATTGGATAAGTGGTGTTGAGCTCCAGCTCATAGCGGTTCTCATTATTAATGACCGCGGAAACAGTGGACCCGCTCCCCGGAACGATATAAACGATCTGATTGTACCCATACTTGCCGGTCAGCTCATAATTACCGGATAGATTGGCCACATTATATGTACTGGCCCAGGTGCCGGAAATAAACCCGCCCCGCCAGTTATTGGTTCCCGAACCCTTTTCATAGACCCCACCCCACCCACCGGACAAGAACGCTTGCGGCCTGGCCGGCATGGCAACCGACCTGGCGACCAGCTCTTTGTCAGGGGAGATAGCGGAGGCTCTCGTCTCGTTACGGAGCCGGGCCAAAACCTCGGGGGAGATGTTGGCCATGGCGGAATCGGCCAGGGTAATGGTTTTGGCCCCGGAGATCGCCAGGTCAAGCCGGGAGACGCCGATGTTCCCCTTGAAATAGGCGAGTTTGTTAGCCAGGTTAACGTACATAATTTTATTTTGCAGGAGAAGCTGGATATCTTTCATCGCCCAATGGTTTTTTTTGACATCTTTGAGCGACGCTTCGCTTGAAGAGAGCGGGAGCGGGAGTTCACAGCGGCCATAGATCATCCGGATAGTTTTCCCCAGGACCAGCGCCATTTCAAAACGGTTGATTGTTTTACCCGGCTTAAACGTCCCGTCCGGATAGCCGGAAAAAAGCTGGTACTTGGTGATCGTCTTAGCCGCGTAAGGATAGGCCCAATGGGTATTCTTGAGGTCCTTAAAACTGATCGATTCCACCTGGCTGTTTGCGGCCAGGGAGACCTGATATTTCTTTTCAAGATAATCGATCGCCCCGCTCACGATCTTGACAAACTCCCCCCTGGTGACGGTTTTTTTGGCTTTAAAAGTCCCGTCCGGATAACCGGCGATGATCTTAAAGTCATTGACCATTTTCATGACGTAATCGTAACCCCGGTCTTTGGGCTTCAGGTCCTTGAAGACGATCTTTTTTGCCGCCTCCGGAGTTGGGGAAGATGGACTAAGCGGCGCGGCTTGCCCTGCGGCGGCCAAGCTCAGGAAAAGAAATAGCGCGGTTAAACAAAGGTTGAATGATTTATTGAACATGGGTTTGTTTATTGTACTTTAATGGAGAAAATAGTTCAACATAATTAACCGCGCAATACCCTCCTCCGGCGGGCAAGAATTACGCGGTTAAATTGGGCTTTGATAGTTTTTTAATCACTCCCCTGACCGTTGCGATTAAACGTTGCAGGCGCGCTTTGATCACCTCTTCTGGCAGTTGTCCGGGAAGACGGGAGGCGGCTGTTTCCGGCCGACCGGAGTAGGCGAACATATTGACCACTGTAAACTTGAATTCCTCGACCGCCCGGAGGGTCCGCTCAAACTCCGCTTCGGTTTCGCCGGGAAAGCCGACAATAAGGTCGGAAATAATCCTGATCCCGGGGACCAGCGAGCGGAGTCTAGAAACCCGGCCGCGGTAATAGTCGAGGTCATACCCCCGGTTCATCGCCTTAAGCACCCGGTCATCACCCGACTGCAACGGCATGATGACCTCTTTATCGACATAAGGAAGGGTGGCGACCGCTTCGATAATCTCGTCGCTCATGTCGCGGGGATGGGAGGTGAGGAAACGGAACACGGGAGACGGAAGACGGGAGTGGATTAGTGGATTAATATTATTTAATAAAGTAGCTAGGCCATATTTATAAGCGTTGACGTTTTGGCCAAGGAGGGTAATATTTTGTGCGCCGGCTTTGATCGCCTGCTCGACCTCGGCCAGGACCTCGTCCATTGCGCGGCTGGTCTCGGGACCGCGAACATAGGGAACGACGCAGTATGAGCAGTAATTATTACACCCGGTCATAATGGTAATGAACACCTCGCTCACCATCGCCTGCGGCGACGGTCCCCCCTCTCCCGCCTTGGCGGGAGAGGGCCGCTTTGGGGAATGAGTGGCCAAAATCCTCCTAAGTTTCTCCGTATTATGCGGGGGGATGAAGAAATCGACATGGGGGAAATCTTTTTTAACATCCCGGCCCGGCTCGGTCACCATACAGCCGCATAACCCGATCAGCACCCCGGATTTTTTTACTCCCTTGAGTGAGGTGACATGCCAGGCGGCCCGGTCCTCTGCCCCCTGGCGGACAACGCAGGTGTTGACCAAAATAAGGTCGGCTTCTTCTTCGCTTCCAACCTCACGATAGCCATACTCCCGCAAAACATCGGCCAATTTCGCGGAATCTGCGACATTCATCTGGCAGCCGTAAGTTTTAATATAGTATCGGCGCATTTTTTCCTTTCATTTAGTGAAATATTTAATCCCGAATTGATTTTTCCGAACGGTTCATAAAATATCGCCGAAACGCGCGGATGCGGGCGCGCGTTTCGGCACTTTTTGA
>JAHJKL010000027.1 GCA_018822365.1 Candidatus Margulisiibacteriota bacterium | reverse complement strand
TTTGGAAACCGAGACGTTTAGTCTTCGGTTCCCGAGAGAAAATATAGGACGCAAAAGAAAAATATAAAGGGGTAAACAATGGATATTTATGACGGCCCAAATTTAGTCGGCAGATACGAAAACGGAATGTGCTATCCGGTCAATCCCGGTCGGATCTCTCCCGAGCCAAGTCAACCGACAAGATTGCCGGTGCCGCGCAATATCATGCCGCGCCAACCCTTAACTCTGGCCGACTTTAACCCTTTTGCCCTTTTTATCGGCTGCGTCCATGAAACCGGGTCATCGGCCTGCCAGAGCCTTAGCGATGGGATCGGCAGTTTTTCCATGAACATTCCCGACGGTATCAACCAGTACAGCATTCCCGCCGGAACACCGATCGAATTTACGGTCGCGGTTACCAACTCCGAATGCGTCGATCCATCCAAGATCAGCATCACGCTGGAAACCGGAAAGGGGAACTTCCCACTGACGTACGCTAACGGTCAATTCTCAACCACTCAAAACGCCGACCGCGCCTGGGGAAAGCCGGTCAAGATCGTCGTGCGGGACAGCGAGGGAAAGGTCCTTTCCTCGCAAAGCTTCAACGATTTTGCGATCAACGCGCCCGGCACGACCGGCACCTCCGGCAACTATCAGGCCGGGATCAACACCAACTATGAAGTCAGCGGACAATACGCCCGCCGGCCGGTCACTCTCTCTCCAAACTGGCTAAGCCAGATCCCCGAAGGAACATTGAATTACACCTGGGAGGTCAAAGACCCTGACGGTAATCCGGTTGACTTGACGACCAGCGGCAACAACGCCACCTTCACGCCGATGCGTGAAGGAACTTATTCCGCATCCTTGACCATTACCGGTGATAAGCTCGAAAAGCCTCTCTCGGTCCAAAAGAGCGATATTATCGTCTATCCTTTCCCCGCCCCGACCCTTAAGATCGACGGCAATCTTTATCCCAAGGGAGAGACCACGCAAAGCTATCTTCCGGTTCTGATACCTAGCGAATACCGCCCTGAATTTGGCCCGGAAGACGAAGCGGCCACCTGCTCTTTCCGCCTCTATCACTTTTTCAATGGGGCCCCGGTCGAAGATAAAACTGCCGACCAGCCCTGCCTGGCAAGCGGCCAGCCCAACCCTTTTAATTTTTCTTTCCCGGAGGTCGCGACCAACACCAACTACTACCTGGAAGTCAAAGCGGTCGGCGGGGACAACGCCTATGAAATCGCAAGGACTGAAACCATTTCCGTGGCGCCGTCTGGCACCACCACCACGGTCACCGGTGATTTTACGGTCGCCACCCCATACTCGGAACGCCTGGCCCACCGGCCGATCGTCCTGAACGCCCAGGTGATCGCAGGCGCCGCCAGCTACCGCTGGGAGATCGTCGCCAAAGACAACGTCGCTTATCCAACCCCTATCCTCATGGAAGAAGGGGCTTCGCCCACCGTCACCCATACCTTTGATGAATCTGGAAAATACGCTATCCGCCTGACCGTCCTCGACGCCAATCAAGAGGTCATGGCGACCGTCACCAAAGAAGGGGCCGAAGCGCTGGAGATCTATCCTTTTCCCGCTCCACCGGTCTCTATCAACTTAAACAACAACAATGGGATTTCTGTCGGCCAACCGATCAACGTCGCCGCCCTGATCGGCCGCGACTGGCCGGAAGATAACACCGCCCAGGTCGACTGGGTCGTCAGCCAGGATGTTCCCGATCCGGCCAATCCCGGCCAGACGACGAATATTCCTCTTTATTCCATGTCCGGGAAAAATGTCACCCCTGTCTTTGACAGCTCCGGCACTTTCCGGCTTGATATGACCGTCACCGGGGCCAATGGAGCGTACACGGTGACAAAAACCCAGTTCGTCGACGTTTACGCCCCCTACACCGGCGCGCCGCAGGTCCTGATCTCCAGCAACCTTGATTACTCATACAACCAGGGAGAGACCGCGACCAACATATCAGGCTGGACCGACTCGACCGACCCTGACGCGAAATATCGCTGGACCATCACCAGGCCGGACCTGACCACTCAAACGGTCAACAGTAAAGACATCCCTTCGTTCAGCTTCAGCCAGACCGGTGAATACGCCTTTAAACTGGAAGTTCTCGACGGCAACAACATTGTCATCGGGTCAGCTTCCCGGTCTGTCAATGTTTACCCGGGCGGAGCCGCGACCCCGGAGGCCTCGATCTCCGGCAACCTTAAATATTCTTATCACCAGGGGGAATCGGCGGCCAACATCACCGGTTATTCCACCGACAACGACCCGAACAACCAGTACGAGTGGACAGTCGTCTCCCCTGATCCAAACGACCCGTCACAATTTATTACCACTCCTTATTCCGGGCAAACGATCGCGTCGGTTAATTTCCCGGTGACCGGAGAATATATTTTCACCTTCACCGTCAAAGACGCCCAGGGGAACATCAAAACAACCGCCGCCAGAAAAGTTAACGTCTACGAAAATACCGTTCCCCTGCCGCAAGCCAGCATTGTCGGGCCGTTCTCCGGTAAAATGGGAGAAGCTGTCCCATTTACCGCCGGCATCATTGATGGAACACAATACACCTACACCTGGGATTTTGGCGACGGCACCTTTGGGACCGGCCCCACTCCTCCTCCCCACGCCTTTGCCAAAGAAGGGACTTATACCGTCAAGCTGATCATGGGCAGGATCGATGATCCAAGCGTTAAGGACGAAGTCACCCAAAAGATCACTATCGTCAAGCAGTCGGTCAATCCGCCGGCAATCGGCGTGACCATCCCTTACGCCGCCGAAGAAGACACCCCGGCCCCGATGAGCATCACCCTCCCCAACCCGCAAACTGATTGGGAGGTTTCCTGGGAGTTTGCCGACGGCAAACCGGCAGGAACTGGGGCCGACACTATGCATCAGTTCGATAACCCTGGCAAATACCAGGTTGTCGCCAAGGTCAAGAGCACCGTTGATGGCTCCGAATATTTTGTTCCCTTCATTATTACTATTGTGCCGCACGGCGCGCCTGTGCCGAACCTGGTAATCAACCCGGGATCTGGACCAGCGCCTCTCAATGTCGTTGCCGACGCCGGCAACAGCTACACCAACGCCGCCGGCGCCAGCCTTGTCAACTACGCCTTTAATTGGGGAGATGGTTCTCCAGTAGAAAGCGGAAGCGCCTCCAGCCTGCCACACACCTTTGCCTGCGGCGGCACCCAGGCCTGTACTTATACCGTAAAGGTCACCATCGAGGACAATTTCGGCAACAAGTCAGACCTGACCACGGTCGTCTCAACCTGGCCAATTTAACTTATGGAAGTGAAATTTTTTCTGTTAACTAACGATAATATTAAAGCGAGGAGAAAAGATGCAAAATAGACCGATCGTCAGAATAGACCATAACCAACCGGCCGGAAGGCCGCTGACCGCTCCGCGGCAGTTATTCCGACGCATCTATCCGGGAGAAGAGAGACGTTCGCTCTTGTCGCTTACCAGCCTTGAACAATTCGGTCGAAGAGCTTTTATTCAGGTCACCGACCGGGCGGCTGACGCGCTTTTCCCCAACACCTCTTCGCTTGGCGAACCGGCGATCGCCGGCACCCCGCAAAACCGGGACCTTTTAAATATCCCCGCGGTCTTCATGGCCAGCAACAGCGACTCGACAACTCGCGTTGCCGGGCAGGCCCTTAAACAAACTATCCCTTCCATTAGCAACGAATTGGACAAAAAAATGACCGTTTTCATTAAACGCCACGACTCATTCTGGCGCAGCAACCTTATGCTTGGCCTTGGGGCCGCCGCCAGCACCGCCGCCGGTCTTTTTGCTTCATCCTCCCTGGCGGTCAGCGCCGCTTTTTCTTTTCTCCCCATCACTCTGCCGTTTTGGATCCCAGCCATGATCGTCGGAGCAGGAACCATGATCACGGTCGGAGTCATACAGATGATAGGCGACTCCAGAGCCAGATCAACGGTCAGGGAGCTCGCCAAGCTCGCGGTCGGAAGAGAAGAGAGCCTGGCCCGCCACCTTGTCGGCCTAAAGAACGCCAAGAAAGTTGATTACCTTTTAATTCGGCTCCCTAAAGAGCTCAGCGAAAAGGTCAGACAGGAAATGGCCCATTTGAATGGTAAAAAATTAAATGAGGCCAAGAATGACCTGCCGAACAACAATAACGGCGGGATCATTGACATGCCGACGCTGGTCGCCCAGCTCGAAAAAAAGCTTGCCCATGACAGAAAACAAGCTCTGATCGAAATGATCAAGAGCCACCCGGAACGGCATCTTCTGCCTTCATTATTTGAGGCTTCCAAAGATAAATTCGTTATCCTGGAAAACCTTGGACCGGTCATTTACGATTTGATCCTGGACCTTGATCTTAACGCTTTACCCGGAACCCCCCTGGATAAACTCCGCCTGGCCTGGCCGGCCTATCGTCTCCTCGCTTCACTGCAGGCCAGCCCCGCGGCTTACAACACTTACGCCCGCCAGGGGGAAATAGCCCCAAGAACAGAGGCCCTGAAAGTGATGCTCATCTTGCTTTCGACCGATCTCGGGCTGACGATCACCGCGGTCGACCCGAACCGTCCGGAAAATCAATACACGCAAAAATATTATCTCTTGCCCGCCCTCCCCAACCAGGACCCGGACAACATCGGGACCAACGCCAGCGGCCGTTTTGTCGCCGCCGGCGGGATGGGAGAGGTTTACCTTGGCTGGGATTTTGGGACAAATCAACAAGTTGCGGTCAAGTCACTGCTGGCTACCGCATCGACCAACGACCCGGAAGCGGCAAACCGCTTCAAGCAAGAATACGTCAACCAAAAAAAGGTCTGCGACGAAACCGCCGAGCCGCTCCGTTCCAGCTACGTCGCTATGCACCACTACGCGGTTACTGCCGCTAACCAGCCGGCCATGGTCATGGAATACCTGGACCCGACCAACTGGGTCACCCTGTCCAGCGACATTTTTTCGCCGACGTCAGACTTTTCCAAACCGAACATCCTGTTACGGATCGGCCTCCTTCTGGCCCGCTCCTTGAAGAATCTTCATGAGAATTTCCATATGGCCCATCGCGACATCAAACCGGGGAATGTTTTTTATAACATCCATAACGGGCAGATCAAAGTGGGTGATTTTGGCCTGGCTAAAACCCAGGACGGCACCGATCTCACCCAGGCCGGCATGCTGGTCGGGACCCCTTCTTACGGCTACCCCGGCTACCTTAAAGCCCCAGAAGTGTGGGAAAACAAGGTCCAAAACGATATTTTCGGCATTTGCGCCACCCTTTACCAGCTCGCTTCCGGTTCCCAGCCGGTTTGGGAATTCTCCGGCCAGGACGGCAACCCCTTCCTGGAAAAAGGAAAGTTCGCGCACGCACTCCTGATCAGCAAGGAAGGGAGATTGCTCCAGGAGTTCAAAGGAGTGATCCGGCGGGTCGCCACGATCAACAATAAAGATGTAGTTAAAGAATTACCGGTTGAAGGAACTGTTTCCACCGTATTGTTCCCGATCCTGGAGATCGGGGTTTGCCAGAACAGAATCTCCCACACGGCGTTCGATTCAATGGCCGAGCTTGAACAGGCGTTCGTAGTTAAACTAAAAGATCAGGAGCGCTTGGATGACAGCGAGCTTAGCATTATCAGCATCCAAGAGAACCTCTCCGCGATCGAGGTTAAAACCGCCCCGGCAATTCGCAAGGTCAAACCAAGCGATCCGCCGACCAGCCAAAGGCTTTCAGGGGAGGAACCGACCCATATCGACAGCTTGACCAATCCGTTGCTTTCCCAGACCCCGACCATCGGACAGCTTACCCAATCGGTCAATACCGGCGATAAAGCCAGCCGGCTCAAGCTGTTGAGGAATATCGAGCAATACGTCGACGATCCGACCGTTGCCGGCCAACTGGTAACCGTGCTTCAACGCCTGATCAAGGCCGAACAGGACGCGGAGCTCAAAGCGGCCGCCCGTTCCGCGATCACCTACCTGATCAATTTTATTCAGGACGACCTTGACGATGAAAACGGAGGTTCGGCATGAACGTGATCGCTCGTATAACCACTTCGCATCCTTCCTACACTCGCTTTTCAAAAATAGAAAGGACCTATCTGTCGCTTGTCACCAACAAAAGCGGCAAGGTTGACCTGTCGGTCAGGATCGAGAACGCGCAAAAACTCCTTGCCGCCGTCCAGAAAGGGATCGTCTGCAACGAGCAGGCGATATTGACCGGATTAACGCCGCTGACTTCGCATCAGCAGCTTGGCGCGCTGACCACGCAAATCTTAGAACTGCTCAAGCCGGAACAGGCCCAGGCGTCAACTGCACCGCCAATCATTACTCCCCCGCTGGTCGTTACTCCGGCATCTGTACAACAAGCCCCGACTGAAGAAGAGCCGCCAACCGTCAGGCTGCCGATCACGCCGCCAGCTCCGTCCCAGATCCCTACTCTCCCGCCAGCGGCAAGACCGGCCCCAGCGGCCAAGCAGCCCAGCCTGTCTTTGAAGGCGTTCAAATGGCTCGGTTACGTGGTTTTTAGCCCGGTTCTCTTACCTTATTTAATATTAAGAGCTATTATTAGAAGGCTAACCACGCCTAATGCGCCGACATACGCCTCCACCACCAAAGGAGCTGCGTATACTTCTCTACACATCGGCTTGGGTCTAGGGGGCTTTTGTTCGGTCAACGGCCGGGCGAATAATGAAGACGCCGCGGCGATCGACGGACTTTACTTGCGGGTATTTGACGGCATGGGGGGACACAACGGAGGAGAAGTTGCCGCGGATATTGCCGTTCACAAGACCAGACAGGCTTACTTAAGCAGAACGCAAAACAGATCTCTCAACGCGGCCGAAGCCCTGTTCTTTGCCGACGAAGCGATCAAGTTTCGGGCGCAAACCCAGCCGGCAAACGCGGAGCCCTTGAGCGGCATGGGAGCAGCCGCGGCCACAATATTTATTGAAGGAAAGAATGCCCAGGTCGCCTGGGCCGGCGACGCCAGACTATACATCCTGCGCGGCGGAGAGCTTTTGCTGCGGACCGTTGACAATCACAAACACACTCTCCAGTGGGGCGCCCAGAATGGTAAAGTTAAAGAATTGGTCGACTTAAATGGAGCGACCGCCTATCCATTTGATCAGGCCGAAACAGCCGATTACCATGAATTTACCATGACAGCGCAGGGGGAAATCCTGAATCCATTGGGTCATTTAAATGGCCCGGAAAATGTCAGCCGCTCAAATATAGAACTAAAACCGGGGGACACCTTATTGCTGTCGACCGACGGGTTGCACGGTTTTATCTCTTTTGACGTCCTGCGAAACCTGCTGATCAACAACGCTCATCTCCCGGCAGCCCGCCGGGCGCAGTTACTTGCCGAAGTTGCTTTGGAGCATATGAGAGAGGCGGGGAAAGAAGGGGACAATACTACCGTAATTATCGCCGACCTGGTCACCGACAAAAAAGGGGACCTTGCCTTTCGGTCCACTCCAGCCAAAGCCGCCCTCCAGGTGGTTTTGCCCGGCGAACAGAACCCGACCAGGATCGCCAGCGACAGTATCACCTATCACGCGGAAAACACGAGGCCGCTGCGTTCGGTTGAATTGGCCGAGCCAAAAATCATCAATAACATCGGCTACCAAAAGGGGACGGTCTTATATTTTTCTCCTGAAGGAAAGCTGATTAGCGCTAATTTATCGGCCCCGCAAAACCTTGGCGGCCCGCAATTTTTGGCCGGGGACAGGGTCTGGTTCAATGAACAAGGCGAATTACAAAGCGCCCGCCTCGGCAGTGAACGAACTATTCATTCTATTAATTTTAATGCCGGCACCTATCTCTTTTATGAGAATGATTCATTGATCGGCGCCGAGCTTTACGGCGAACAGAAGATCTTTGGCCTTTTCCACCCGCACCGGACCAAATTGAACTTTGCCGGCAACAGAACCACGGTCAGGTTGAAGCTTGCCAACGGCAACACCAGGAATATCAACGGCATTGATTATTCGGCCAACAGCCGGCTGGTTTACGACTCAACAACCGAGCGCTTAGTCGAAGCCAGATTCTTTGGCTCCTTAACCCTCCCCCATCTTGCCGAACCGGTTACCAACGGCAGCTGGCTGGTTTTCTCGGCTACCGGCGAGATCGGCAGCATCGAGCTCGGCGCCCATCTGAATATTTACGGGACCGATTACCCGCCCGGCTCAAAGGTCATTCTTGACAACCTATCCCAACAGGTTTCCAGTATTATTATCGGCGCTGATATGGGAGAGACCAAGGCGGGAGCCCAACTCTGGTTTAGCGACAGAGGCGAAACCATTGCCACCAAATATAATCAGGAAATAACTATTTTTGATGTTAAATTTTTATCCGGAGCGATCCTCAAGACCCCCGGCGACAAAGAGATCATTGTCCCTTCAGCCGACCTGCCGATCGGCGACTTTTTGATCGGCTCAGGATTGGAGCTTGAGATCAACGAAGACGATCGGTCCTTTATTTTAACCGTTCCGTCTGATCCAACAAAGCTCGTTGACGCTAGTAACGCCTTCGCCAATCTGCCGGCCGATTCCCGGATCGAAATAAGTTCATACGGAACCGTCATCTCAATCACTCCCGCTGGCGAATGGGAAGGGGTAGCCGCCGGCAATACCGTTTACCTGAAAAATGACGGCAACTGGGACGTGCTTGAGGTCAAAAACCAGCAAAAGATCGGCGACACGACCTGGCTGGCCGGATCGGTCCTCTTTTTTAACGGCGACAAGATCAGTTCCGCTAAGGCTAAAGCTGGCCAGGAGATCGACGGCTGGCGGATCAAGGCTGACCTCGAACTCAAGTTTGATAATGATGGCAATCCAATGATCCCGGTTTCTGTGTGCGAAAGGATCGCTGTATCACAACCAGCGCCTGCCCCAGCCATCCCAACGGCGCCAGCGGCCAGGTTTACCTTGGCGCCCACTTTTGATATTAACGACATCAAATCGGTTAGGAATTATCTTCGGGCACTAGGCGCTCTTGCTGACGTTGAAGGAGAACTAACCGACGAAGAAGAAACAATCGTTAAGCTGGAGAACGAGCGGCTTGAACAGATCAAGCAGCAGTACGTCTCCGATAGCTGGATCAATATGCAATGTATCGCCTCCAGGACCAAGATCCTGGAATTATTAATGGGATAAAGGAGAAATATGGCAACTTTAAAAATTGATCATCGTCTGATCGCCAGAATAAGGACTAATCTGCCAAGCGCCCGAGTTCGGGCTGACTTAAAACCAATTACCGAGCGGGTCATTAATCCGGTCCTGTCGGGGGCGATCACTGTTCCTGCTGATGTCAAAACTGAAATAGAATCTTTGCAAGCCCAACTTTTGCAGATAGTCCCGACTCTACCAAAAGGAGCTCCCATCGCCCCGATCGATATTGACGCTCTGGTCACACCTGTGCCTGCGCCTTTGCCTCAGCCTTTGCCTCAGCCTTTGCCTGCGCCTTTGCCTGTGCCTGTTCCCGCCCTTGCCCCGGCCGTTTCTCCCGCCCAGTCTACCGATCCAAACGCCGGCCGGATGTCAGTTTTCACCCAACAAGCGGCAATGCAGGCTATACAAGGCGCTGCCGCCGCGGCCGCGGCCAATCCTGCTCCCGCGCCTGTTCCCGCTCCTAATCCCGCCCGACAGCTGGGCGCCGCTCAAGCGGAAGTCGAACGGCTCAGCAATCAATTAGTCCGTTTGGAGCAAGAAAGCGCCGATATAATCCAGGCCAAGCAGAACGAACTGGTCAAAGAACAAGAACATGCCCACCGGCTGGAAACCAGTCTTGGCGGCGCGAGAGACAAAGCCCGTGAAATGGAAGCCGAACGGGACAAGGCAAAAGCGAGAGTAACCGCTCTGGAAAAAGAGCTTGTCGCTCTCCGAACCAGTCAACAAGCTGTATCAGACATCAACGATCAACTGTTGGCCGCTCAAGGCGAGCTCAACACTCTAAAGGCCCGTTACAAGACCCTGGAAACCGAGAAGAACAGATTGAATGCTGATCTTATTGAGCTCCGGGATTCTGCCGCCTTGACCCAGCAAGAGCAAGCCCGGCGGATCCAGGCAGCCGAGAAACAACTCCAAAAGTTGACCGAAGAAAAAACCGGCCTGCAAGAAGAATTAGCCCTGATCAATGCTTCAGCCAGCGACGCGCGATTTGCTTTAGAAGCGGAGCGAATCACTTTAACCGAATTAAAAAATACCAATAAAGCTCAGGGGGCGACGATCGCCGACTTAACTAAACAAATCGAGACACTACAGCAGGAACTGGCAAAAAAAGCCGAACCGGTTGTCTCTTCACCGATCCTTACCGGCACCCCGCTGGAAATGATCAGACAAGCGATCGCCCTGGCTCTTGACACCCTGGCCAGCCAGGCAGAGGCAATTAACGGATCGATCAGCGAGATCAACGCCGCGATCTCCGCGAAAGAAGGCGAGGCGGCCGATCTGGAGCTGCAAGTCACTGCCCGAAGAGCGCAAATGTCCCAGGCGAATCAACGCTATCAATCGAAGATCGACAATCTCGACTCTGAATATTCTGCCGCCGCCGACAACGACGAAGGGATTAAAATTGCCAGGCAAACAATTGCCAGGTTGACCACTGAGCTCGAAACAGCTATTGACCCGACTAAAAGAGAACAGATCAACAGCAAATTATTGTCCGCCAATAAATTCCTTGCCCAGTTGGAAACCGGCCTGCGCCGCGAACTTAGGCTCGGCAGCCGGGAACAGATCTCCGCGGAGATGCAGCGCGATCTAACCAGACGGAACCGCGAAATCGATTCACTCATCGCTAAAAAGACCAATGCGGTTCGGGAGCTCGACAGATCGCTGGCCGCCCGCGAACAGGCCCGTCTAAAGATCACCCCTCTCGTCGACCAACTCAACCAAATCCGTGGTATAATTAACACAGGCGAAAGCCGTGTTTCGAGCCTGCTAGACAGCTTGCCATTGATCGTGGACAGCACTGGTAATCCGCCAAACGATAATCAAGCCAACTCATAAATCAACTGAAATTTCCCCCAGAGGATGTCGATAAATATAAGGAAGGAATAGGAGCGCGCGGCCAAAAGGCCCCTCGCCCGTTTTACAGGAGGAAAAAAAATGATTCACAGCACCAGATCAGTCAGCCGATTAACGACCACCTACAATAACGTCGCGACCATAGCCACGGCGGCCAGAGAAAGACTCTCGTCTCAACTGCGTTTAACTTCTCGGACTTTTGGCGTGGTCGGCGCACTTGGCCTGCTCAACAGCCTCGCCTGCGGCGGAGGATCTGACGGACGGCCTACCGGACTGGAGATCGCCGAAAACGGGATCGACGCCGGTTCATTCAGCACTTTTGACGGCGGCCGGGCCGACGCTCTGGCCGACGTCATCGCCCAGCCCGAAGCCGCCGCTCAAACCGACGCGGTTTCCGAAGAGGTCAAACAAGATCCGCCGGTCGGCATTC
Organism: Candidatus Margulisiibacteriota bacterium; assembly: GCA_018822365.1. Classification (NCBI taxonomy): domain Bacteria; kingdom Bacillati; phylum Candidatus Margulisiibacteriota; species Candidatus Margulisiibacteriota bacterium. Next base: position 47,527 of record JAHJKL010000027.1, on the reverse strand, counting down.
TCGCCCAATCAGACTGGCTCTATGTCCCGGCCGAGCAGATCGGCAAGACCGTTTTTGTGACCGCGGATTTCACCCTGCAAGTCCTGGACGGCACCCCAATGGTAATTCCGGGGATCCAAAACGCCAGCAAAGTCGTGGTTGAATTTGTCACCGATTCGACCCAACTCCCTAACCTCTATGACGACCCGATGCGGGCCCCTAACGCGACATATCCATGTATCCCCGGCGTCGCGAATCTGGCATTGGACGGCAACGGCCAATACCTTATCAGTTCCGTCCCTGCCGATGAGCTTGGCGACCTGATAACCCCGCTTTACCTGACCATGTTCAAGGCTGTTTCAAAGATCTCAAACAACGGCCAGCCGGTAGCCCCCCAGGAATCAACGTTTGATATAGAAACTTCTCCAAATATTGTCGGAACTTCCTGCGAATTACCGACAGCCCTGACCAGCCTGGAAGGCGGGACCGCTTATGCCGCGCCGGCTGTTGTCGAGCTGAAACCAGAATTTTTTACTTCAGGGGCCATGCACTGGACAGGGACCGCCCAGTTCGGGGTTAATACCGAAGGGCTCTCTTACTCCGGTTATGGTTTTAACGTCCAATTTACTGTAAGGGTGGTGGAATAAAAACATGAAAAGCATCAAAAAAGCGGTCTGGGCAATATTTTTGGTCCTGGGACTGGTCGCCGCCAGCGGGGCTTTTGCCGCCGCTGACGCGGTCATTATTCCATCCAAGAGCGCCGTCAACCCGATCTACCAAACGCTTTATGTTCCGGACAATACAACTTCACCCGCCCGGATCAGAGTTTATACTTACAATGGCTCCAGCTGGAATTCGACCGCAACCAACATTACACCGGCGGGAATTTCCACTACCGCCAAGATCTACGGCCTGGCCGTTTCTGAAGACGGCTCTTCCCTTTTTGTTTCGATCAACGACCTGCGCCAATCGCGCGTCAGGATCTACTCGCTTGCTAATGGCATGCCGGGCAATTATTCTTACCAGGACGCGACCTGGGCCAGGGACGGATCTGGCTATCTGACCGAAGGGGACGCTTCCATCGCCGGGATCGCCGTTCAGGGGGATATGCTTTACGTCGCCGACATGAACCTCGGCCGGGTCCATTATTTCAAGAACACTAACGGGACCTGGGCGCACGCCGGAGATATTACCAGCGGCCTCTCGGTCCTGGCACCGTACTATGACGTCGCCGTTTCCGCTCCCGAAGCCAACGGCAATTATTCGATCTTTGTCAGCCGCAAGAGCAACACCTCCAGCAAAGAACTCCTTGTCTACCGCTATGAAAGCGGCGCGGTCGTCAATACTCTAAAAACTTCATTTGACCTGCAGGTCCCGACCTATCTTAAAGTCGCCGGCAACAAGCTCTGCGTCGCCCTCAACGGGACCGACGGCGATGTCAAGGTCTATACCATCAGCTCCACTTCCCCCTACCTGACCGAAAAAGCGACGATCTCCAACCCATCGGGGGTCACCGCCAACTACGGCTGGAACGGGCTCGATGTCACTCCCGACAACAGCTACCTTTATTATATCCAGGCCCAGAATGCCAGTGAAACCTCAACCAGGCTCTATAGGGTTACATTGACCAGCGCCAATGGAGCGGTAACCGCCACCAACGTTAACGACTACTCCACAACCAGTAAATACGACGGCCTGGCGATCTCTCCTGACAGATTGCGCCTTGCCACCACCTATAGCGGCGACGGCACAATTTTGCAATACAATCTTAACGGCAACCTTGGCAACCCTGGGGCGATCCCCCCGGTTGTCACCTCCATTACCCCGACTTCCGCCAACTGGGGAGAGAATAAAGCAGTGGTGATCAAGGGGGAACATTTCCTCTCCACTACCACCGCCTTCCTGGTTAACGGCACCGAACATGCGATCTCAGCGATCGCCGTCGTTTCACCTACTACAATTAATGCAACTATCGATACAAATTCGTTCACTAACGAAACTAAAACCTACGCACTCCGGCTCAAGAACGGGACTTCGCAGAACGAGCTGCTCAGCGCTTTCACTATTAATAAGACCAACCAGGCGCCGAACGCACCGACCGACTTCAGCCAGAGCCCGGTCGCTTTTGGCGGCAAAACCAACGCCAATTCCATCACCTTCAAGTTCAAGATGACCGACCCGAACAACCCCGACACCTTGACCCCGCAGATCAGGTACACCAGGACCGGCTCAATGGTCTGGTCCAGCTGGATCTCCGGCACGGCGGTAAACTATACCGGGACAGCGGTCGACGGCTCCGTCACCGTTGATTTCAGCGCCCAGGTCGACAACAATTACGAATGGCAGGCCCGGGTCGGCGACTCTGGCGGGCTCTACGGCTCCATGGCCCAGCCAAGCACATCGCCTGATTTTATTATCGACCGGACACCGCCCAAAGTCAGCGCTTCTGATCCAAGCGCCGGCGCAACCGGTGTTTCCAGCGGAACAACAATCGCCATCACTTTTAGCGAAGCGATGAAGGATTCCGCTTTCAACGGCGCTGTCGCCAAGGTCATGATCGGCTCTACGCTAATCGCGCATACCGAAAGCTATAACAGCACCAGCAAGGTCCTGACCATCACCCCTAATGCTCCAGGCTTAACCCCTGGATCAACGGTCAAGGTCCACCTGAACGGCACCGGACAGCCAACCCTGACCGACACGGTCGGTAATTCGCTTGACGGCGACAACAACGGGACCAGCGGCGGCGAGTATCTTTTGACCTTTACCATCGGAGGGTCCAACTCCGCCCCGAACGCCTTCAACAAGCTCTCTCCGGCCGATAAGTCGATAATTTACACCCTTTCCCCGACCCTGACCTGGGAAAACAACGGGGATCCGGACGCCGGAGATTATATCGATCACTATATCGTTACGATCAGAAACCTCACTACTCAAATCGACAGCACCTACACGGTAGCCGGTAATCAAAGCTCTTTTCCCGCTTCGCTTGCCGTGTCAACCAGCTACTCCTGGCATGTGGCCGCTTTCGATAAATGGGGAGCCTCGTATGACTCACAACCGTGGTGGATGTTCAGCATCCTACCGGTCCCGACCCCGACCATTGACGCTAACGGGGTCAACCCGAATTCAGGGGAACGCGGCCAAACGCTCAACGTGGAGATCACCGGAACCGGCTTCTACGACCAGACCGCGGTCTCTTTCAGCGGGACCGGCATCAACGTAACAACCACCTACAACAGTCCGACAAAAGTCACGGCCAACATCTCCATCTCCGGCGCCGCCGCTCTCGGAGCGCGTGACGTGACCGTCACCAACCCGGGCAAGACACCGGCAACATTGCCTGCCGCCTTTACTGTTACCGACTCGGTCCCGACCCCGACCATCACCTTTAATGGGATCAATCCAAATTCCGGTCAGCAGGGTCAAACCCTCAACGTAGTTATTACCGGGACCGGGTTTATCAGTTCAACCGATGTCGCTTTCAGCGGTGTTATTAAAGATATTGACGTCAATTCGATCACTCTCAATAGCTCGACCCAGCTGACCGCGAATATCAGCATTATGGGAACGGCGGCCACCACTTTCCGGAACGTCACCGTCACCAATCCGGGAAAAACGCCGGCAACTGTAGTCAACGGGTTCAAAGTTGAACCGGCGACCCTGGCGCCAACCATTAAGAGCATTACACCAAACAGCGCCCTGCAAGGGGAAACCGTTAAAGTCACAATTATTGGAGACAACTTTGAGCCGGGAGCAACCGTCCGCTTGACCAGACTTTTCCAAACTCCGATCAATGCGGCCAAACTCATTCTTGTTTCCGATAAAGAGATCACCTGCGAGTTCCCGATCCCGGCTCTCGCCGTAACCGGATTATGGAACGTTGAAGTTAACCAGGGGGGACAGAGCGCTGTTTTATCCAACGGCTTCACTATTATTTCGTCTTCAACGGTTGTCCCGACCGTCACCTCGATCGACCCCGACGACGGGGTCCAGGGAGAAACGGTCAACATCGTCAATATCGTCGGGACAAACTTTGTGACCGGCGCGACCGTTAAGCTCTCGATGAGCGGCCAGCCCGACATCAACGCGACCAATGTTACGGTCGCCAACAGTCAGTACATCACCTGCCGCTTCCCGCTGCCGCTCGGAGCAATGCTCGGCAAGTGGGACGTCACCGTCACCAACCCAAGCACACTCTCCGGCACCCTGCCGCAGGGTTTTGAGATCTTCGCGGCGCCGGGAACCGCCCCGGTCATCACCAGCATTACGCCAAATGGCGGCAAACAGGGAGAGACAATCGCCATTACCGATCTGGCCGGTTCCAACTTTGTCAATGGGGCAACGGTCCACATCGCCAAGACCGGTGAAACCCCGATCGACGCGACCAATGTCGTAGTGGCCAGCTCTAACCAGATCACTTGTTCAATTCCACTCGCCCTGACGACCGCCACCGGCTCCTGGACCGTCATGGTCACCAATCCTGACACCCAGACCGGCCAATTGACCGACGGGTTTAGCGTTACGTCAAGCGAGACCGACCCGGTCGTCACCATTGATATTGTCCGCGATGGAGACACCCCGGGATCCGGAATCACCATCACCTGGACGACCGATCCGGCCAATACCGGGGTTGATGTTTACACCCTGACCTGCGCCATTGACCAGCCATCGGGCAGCTATACTTCGTATTTCACGACTGAAGCCAGCCAGTGGGTCAAAGCTCCAAACGGCGACAACCTGACCGGCGGGACCTACCAGATCCCGAACCTCGTCGGGACCGGCAACGCCGTCTATTACAAACTTATCGCTCATGGCACAACCCTGAAGAACAGCGACCTGCAGGCCAATGTCGTCGGTAAATTCGACCTGATCGTCGGACCGTACGAGACCCAGCCGGACAAGTTCTTTGTTTCCCTGCCGCTTGAGCCGATCGCTCCCAAAACCAATTCGGTCACCGATCTTTTCGGCAGCCAGGTTAGTGAAGGGGACAGCCTCCTGCTCTTCGACATGAACAAAGATGTTACCTATGGTTCGCTATATCAAGGCGGCGTTTGGGCCGCTTTCCCGGGCGTACCATCGATCAACAATCTGGCCGCCGGCCGCGCCTACGGATTCTCGACCCTGGCTGAAAAATACATTACTATTGTTGGTAAAGTGCCGACAACGCCGACCAACGATCTGTCGCTGGCAGGCGGCTGGGACAGCGTTAAAGACCAGGCGGCGGTTGCCGAATGGATCGGCAACGCTTATCCGACACCGGTAAATCTGTCTGTGTCTGGTTTGACCAGCGCCACCTCCATTGGCGATTCACCGCTCAACGGAGGAACCGCTTACCAGTTCAATGCCAACGCCAACCTGATAAACGGGGTTGACGGAATGGCGGTTAACACGACCGGCGGCTGGGTCAACGCGACGCTTAGCGCGCCGGCCACTCTGCAGCTTGTCCCGGGTAAGGGCTATATGCTGAACGAACCGGTTAAACAATCATTTAACTGGTCACAGCCGAAGCCCTACTAAAACAGGAGGAATCATTAAATGATCAATAAATTAAGTTTTCTAAAAGGGTTGTTTCTGGCGTTACTGGCGGTAACGTTAATGGCTGGAACGGCTAACGCTGTTGCCGCAACCGTTTCCTGCAACGGAACCAATAGCCCGGCCAACCAGATCTATAACAACACCGGCGTGGGAGGAACCCTTCTCGCCGCCGGCAAGTATGTTCAAATAATTCAATCAGCGGACATCACTCCCGGTAACCCTGATCTAACGACCGGCATTCCGTCTGGCGACACCATTGTTTCGACCGGAACACTGGCGACCAACGGCAATTTTTCCGGCAGCGGCAACATATCATCCAGCAATTATATTTACATCCGCGCCTGGGAAACCTGGAACGGAACAGGCGCTCCTTCCGGCAAATACGGCACCTCTGCCCCAAGCAGTGTCGGATCTGGCTTTGTTTTTACTTATAAACCGGCCAGCTTCGCGACTACAACCGACCTGCCGGTCCAGGCAACGCTTTCAACCATCTCCCCCAACAGCCGCGGTCAGGGAGCTCAATCACAAAATCTGACTCTGACCGGGACCAATTTCCAGGACGGCGCCACTGTCCAGTTCAGCGGCAGTGGGATCACCGTCAATTCAGTCACTTTCAACAGCGCGACCCAGTTAACCGTCAGCATCAGCGTCGCCTCCTCCGCCAGCACCGGCGCCCGAAATGTCACCGTCACCAATCCAGGCGCCGCGGCCAGCAACGCGACCGTGTTTACCGTCAACGCCGGCCCTTTGGCGACCTCGGCCAATCCGGCCGCCGCCGACCAGGGCTTTACCGGCAATGTCGTGTTAACCGGAACCAGCTTCCATAGCGGGACCTGGACCGCCGCTAATGTCGTTTTCAGCGGCTCCGGGATCACCGTTAATGCCGTTACTTACAACAGCGCGACCCAGCTGACCGTCAACGTCGCCGTCGCCGCCGGAGCAACTGCCGGCGCGCGAACCGTCACCCTGACCAACCCTGATGATGCCGGGGTCTTGACCAGCAGCGCGATTTTAACTGTTAACACTGTTTCAACCGCTCCGACCATCACCAGGCTGGAGCAAACCAGCGCCCCCGGCGTGCCGATCACTTCGGCCGGCATCGGCGACGGCATTTCGATTATCGGTTCTAATTTTGGAGCAACTCAAGGAACCAGCACGATCGCGATCAACGGCACCGCTGTTACCGCATTTTACTACTGGAGCGCGGGCAAGATCGATATCGCGGTTCCAACCGGGGCAACTTCCGGCAACGTGGTCGTCACTGTTAATGGCGTCGCCAGTAACGGGCAGCCTTTGACGATCAACAGCGCTCCTCCGGCGCTTAGCATCTCTACCAACAGTCTCCCCAACGGGACCGTCGGTGTCACCTACAGTCAAACTTTGCAAGCGTCCGGCGGCACCGCGCCTTACACCGCTTGGGCAATTACTGTTGGGTCATTACCAGCCGGTCTGTCGCTCAACACTTCAACCGGAATGATTTCGGGAACGCCGACCACCGCTCAAACAGCTAACTTCACGGTCCAGGTAACCGACTCAGCCGCCAAGACGGCAACCAGGGCTCTCTCGATCACAATCGATCCGGCGGGGGTTGTGACTACGCCAAACATCTCCGGCATTAACCCGGCGACCGCGTATCTTGGCCAAACTATTATTATCAGCGGGTCCAACTTTGGCGCCGGCAAAGGAGCCAGCACGGTTACTATTGGCGGCCAGAGCGCCAAGCCGGCTGCCTGGAGCGACAGCTCTATTTCTGTCGCGATCCCATCCGGGGTCGCCAGCGGTTCAGCCCAGGTCGTAGTTACTGTTTCCGGCAAAACCGGCAACAGCTCGGTCACGGTTGACACCAGCCGGACCTACCTCGAAGATTTTGAAGGGGGCTCGGTCGGCAACTGGACAATTGACAACAACAGCGACGGGAATCCGGATTCCGGTTACTACGCTTTTGGGACCGGGATCGAACCCAACAACAGCACCATTACCGCCAACGGCCCGCAAGCCGAAGCGGCCAAAGAAGGGGCCAAAGGGATGAAGGTCAAATATTCCTACACCTCCGATTGGGGCGGCGGCTGGGGAGCGGCTCTTGCTAACCAGCTCAACCTCTCCAGCGCGGACAAGATCAATCTCTACGTCAAATGGGACGGCTCCAGCAACGACGTAAAAGTCAGCCTCAAAGACGCCGACGGGACATCGTATGCCGCTGCCATAACCAACACGACTCTGACCGCCCTTTCCGGTTACGGCCTGGTCAGCCTTGACAAATCAAGCTTTGCCTACGACAAGGACGGGAGTGACGCCGGCGCCGACGCCAGCTTCAACTGGTCCAACGTCGGAAGCTATAACTTTGTCTATACGGCTAAGGGAACAACCGCCAATTACCAGTATATCGACAGCATTTTTGCGTCGACCGGGAGCACCCCGCCACCGCCTCCGCCAACCGGGGACGATCCGGTCATCACCTCGATCGACCCGACCATCGGGCCGGCCGGGACCAGGATGACGATCACCGGCTACAACTTTCGGGACAAAGATACCAGCACCTCCCGCAAGGTCTTGTTCATCTCGGGAGCTGGGGCAATTGTTGAAGCTTCCATTATCAGCTGGGAATCGACCCAGATCACTCTGACCGTTCCTGCCGCCCTGGGGACCGGCGCCTACGACGTCAAGGTCCTGGTAGAAGTCCCATCGGCTTCTGACCCGAGCATCATCCGGTCGTTCTATTCCAATCCGGCCGCTTTCACCGTTACCGCGGCCGCCCCCCCTCCGGGAACGATCATCGCCTACCCGACGCCGTTCAATCCAAACAGCGGCAACCCGCTTAAAGTGGAGTTCGACCCGGGAAGCGCCACCAACATTGGGGTCTATATTTTCGACATGACCGCCAGGCTGGTCAAGAGGGAGAACATCACTGGCGGACAGTTCACCTGGGACGGAAAAGACATGTACAACCTGACTGTCGGGGACGGGGTTTTCCTGGTCCGGATAGTCAACAACGAGAATCAGAGCCTGATCGCCAAGGGAAAGATCCTCGTCGTCAAGAAGTAAAGGAGAAGCCATGAAATTCTTCACCAAACTTGACGATATATATACGAGGGGGAAACGCCAAATGCTAAACATCAAATTATCGCGTGCTTGTGTCGCTTTCTTATTGCTTACAGCTTTAAGCTTACAGCTTATTAATCCTGCCTTCGCCACCGGCTACCTCGCCGACCCGATGAGCATCGGTGTCGGTGCCCGCTCCATGGGAATGGGCAAGGCTTACGTCGGCATGGCCGAAGACGGCGACGCTATTTTCACCAATCCGGCAGGGATAGCCGGTATTTCGTCCGCCAAACTCTCCAGCATGTACACCAACCTGCTGGGTGACGTCAACTACACCATTCTCGGCGGCGCCTTTCCTTATGGCGAAAGGTCAGCTATAGGGATCGGACTGGTCAGCTCCCGCGTGGCCGACATTACTTTGCGCGACGATACCGGAGCGATCACCGGTTCAAACCTGACCTGGGGGAGCAATGTCCTTTTTCTCTCCTACGGCACCTATTTAAGTGAGCTTCCGCTTAATTTAAATATGGGAAAAGATATCGCCATTGGGGCCAATCTCAAATATTTCAATGTCGGCGGTTCCGGGATCGACGGCTCCGGCTCCGGTTTTGACGCCGATCTCTCGGCCCTCTACCCGGCCAACGAATACGCCACTCTTGGGGTCACCCTGCAGAACGCCCTCCCGGCCAGCATTGGCGCCAAGATCACCAAGTCCGGCAACGATTACGACTCGATCCCTTCAACCCTGAAGGTCGGCGCCAAAGTCGCCCTGATGGATAAAGAAGGGAAAGGGCTCTTCACCAATTCCAGCCGCCGGCTCTATACCAATGTTGATTACGATTATTATCCGACCAGGACCAGTGTCCCGGGTGCTTTGCACGCCGGGGTCGAGTTCTGGCCGACCGACAACCTCGCCCTGCGGGCCGGTTCCGACGCCAGCGATATGACCCTGGGGGTCGGCGTCCGGGTCTCCGGGGTCGCTTTTGATTACGCCTATCATCCTTATGGCGGGATCACCGAGAACACTTCGCATTACTTCTCGGTCAGCTATGTCGGCGACCCGACCAAACGGACACTTCAGCTCTCGGTCGACTCGCCGTCGGACAAAGCGGTCATTTACGACGACAACGTCAAGGTCTCCGGCAAGGTCAATTTCACCGAAGGTGAAGTCGGCGGGACCATCAAAGATGTCACCGTCAAGGTCAATGGGATCAACGCCCAGGTCATGCCGGACGGCTCCTTTACCGCCAATGCACCGGTCAACAAATACGGCAAAAAGCTGGTCGCGATCGAAGCTGCCACTCCCGCCGGCGACAGCGCCGGCAAAGAGCTCCGGCTCGTCCGCCTGACCTCTTTTGCCGACGTCCCCGAAGGGTACTGGGCCAAAATGCCGATCGAGAACAACGCCACCGTCGGCCTGGTCCAGGGGTATCCGGACGGCAACTTTAAACCGAACAACGCCCTGACCCGGGCTGAACTCGCCACCCTGCTCGTTAGAGCCAAGGGGATAGAGCTTCCCGCCAGCCGCGCCCGCCAGGTGTTCAAAGATGTCAAACCGGATTTCTGGGCGGCCAAGTACATTGAAGTCGCTCAGCGCGAAGGGCTGATCAAAGGTTACCCGGACAAAAGCTTCCGCCCCAACAACAAGATCAGCAAAGCGGAAGGGATCGCGGTCCTCGTCCGCTTCGACAAGCTCGCCCTGGTCGAAGTCGACTCCAAGCCTTACTGGGACGTTTCACTCCATCATTGGGCGGCCCGCCATATCCAGGCGGCCAAAGACGCCGGGATGCTTAATTTCGTCAGCAGCAACAAGCTCGGCCCCAAACAGGTCCTGGTCCGCTCCCAGGCAGTCGACATGTTAGGCAAGACCTCCCTGGCCAGCGGCAAGATCAAAGACCTCTACACCTGGGAAAAAGGGTTCCAGAAAGAGTTCACGCCCGACGATCGGCCAAAGATCAGGGCGTCAGTTTACTAATGCCTGTAGTCTTGATATAATTGTCGACATAAATAGTACCTCCGAGTGCATAATTAGTTTTATTGGATTCAAGTATACTCGGAGGTATGATAATGAAAATTAAAAAATTCCTTGGGACCATGTTAGTTGTCTGGTTATCACTGGTCGCTTTTACTGGTATTGCCAATGCCACCGCTGTCACAGTTTCCTGCAACAACACTAATTCACCAGCCAATCAGATCTACAATAACACCGGGGTCGGAGGGACCCTTTTACCCGCTGGCCGCTACGTGCAACTTATCCAATCAACCGATAACACTGCAGGAGCGCCAAACAGCTCCACCGGCCTGCCGGCTGGCGACACGGTCATCTCTTCCGGAACGCTCTCTGCCGCCGGCAACTTTTCCGGCGCCTGCAATATTACGCAAAGCAATTACATCTACATCCGGGCCTGGGACACCTGGAACGGAACCGGGAGTCCTTCGGGAAACTATGGGACCTCGATCCCAAGTAGTGTCGGCTCCGGTTTTGTTTATACTTACAAACCAGCAAGCTTTGCCACAACAGTGAACATCTCTTCCGCCGTTACCCCGGCAACTTTAAGCGGGATCAACCCGAACAACGGGACCCAGGAGGTCAGCAATCTGGCGGTCGTATTAACTGGAACCAATATCCAGAATGGCGCCACCGCCGCGTTCAGCGGAACCGGGATCACGATCAATTCAACAACTATAAATAGCGCGACCCAGGCAACGGTTAACATCAGTATCGCGGCCTCGGCCACCACGGGAGATCGGACTGTTTCTATTACTAATCCAGGGGCTTCAGCCAGTAATGCCGTCACTTTTACTGTTAACGCTTCCGGCGGCGTCAACCATGCGCCGACCGCCAATGACGTAACAACTTCCACCGCCAGCAACACGTCAACCACGGTCAACTTCAGCGCCAGCGACCCGGACGGCAACCCATTGACCTACTCGATCGTCTCCAACCCGACACATGGCAGTCTAGGCACTGTTTCCGGTAGCCAGGTCACTTACACCCCGACCACCGGCTATACCGGCTCCGACAGCTTCACTTACCGGGCTAATGACGGGACAGCCTACTCCAACGTCGCGACGGTCAACATTACCGTTGGCGGATCAACGCCGCCGATCCCGCCGACTCCGGGAACTTCACCGGTCATTACCAATATCTATCGTTCAGGTTCGCTGGCGACAGACCCGGATCGGGCCAAAGGACCGGCCGGGGTCAGAATTATCGTGGAAGGGACCGGTTTCCGCGACAGCACGACCAGCGCCAGCCGCGCGCTTGAGTTTACTTCCCTTTCTACTTCTGCCCTGACCGAAGGGGTGGTCCTCAACTGGACCGACACCACGATCGAAGCAATCCTGCCGGCCGGTCTGGCCGCCGGGCTCTACGCCGTTGACGTCAAAGTGTCCGCTCCGTCAGCCGCTGATCCATCGGTGGTTACGACCTTTATTTCGACTCCGGTAAACTTCCAGGTCACCGCTTCAGCTGCGGGCGATGTCGCCCAGATCTTCCCCAATCCGTACAACCCGCTGACCGAGCAGGTCAATATTGTCGTCAGCAATACCGGCGGCGCTTCCCGCCTCGGCTATTACATCTACGACATGGCGGCCCAGCTGGTCTATAAATCGACTGGTTCCGCCAGCCAGATCACCTGGAACGGGATCGACCAATGGGGCCAAATGGTCAGCAACGGCGCCTATCTCTTAAGAGTCGTCAACGAGGATACCAAGAGCCTGCTGGCCAAAGGGAAGATCCTCGTGGTGAAACGATAATGGAGGACATAAAAATGAACAACGTAAATAATTATCTCAACCCTCACCCCCGGCCCCTCTCCCACAGGGAGAGGGGGGACCATTCGCTCTGGCGAATGGTGGGTGAGGGGATGCTTGCCTTGCTTATCGCTTACAGCTTACAGCTTATTTCCCCTGCCCACGCCGCCAGCTATATCGCCGACCCGACCGGTATCGCGGTTGGGGCCAGAGCGTTGAGCCTGGGTCGGGCATATGTCGCTGTTGCCGAAAACGGCGAAGCGGTTTTTGCTAACCCGGCCGGGATCGCCCTGATCACCGGACCCAAGGTCAGCGCCATGTATTCGTCCGTCATGGGAGACGTTGGCTACAGCGTATTGAGCGGCGCCTATCCGATCAACCAGAAAGCGACCCTCGGCCTTGGTTTTGCCAGCGCCCGCCTTTCCGGCATCCCGATCACCGATTCGACCGGCAATGTACTCGGAACAGGGGGCTGGGGAAACCATGTCCTCACACTCTCATACGGCACCTTTTTAAGCGCTTTCAATTCAAACTTCAATAAAGATATCCTGCTCGGCGCCAACCTGAAATATATCAGTGTCGGCGGCGAAGGGACAAATGTCGCGACCGTTGGCGGAACAGCGCTCAACGCCGACCTCGGGGTCCTCTTCCCGGTCAACAACCAGGTCATGCTTGGCGGGGTTTTCCAAAACGTCCTCGTAGGGAGCAAGCTCAATTCCAGCGGCGGGCAGACAGACGACAGCCTGGCCCCGACCTTGAAGCTTGGTTCGCGTTTTAACCTGATCGGTGAAAGCAACAAAGCTTATTTTACCCACGCTACCCGCAAGCTCTACCTCTCCGTTGACGGCGACATCAACCTGAGCAGCAAAAAGCCATCAGCCATTTACACCGGCCTCGAATTCTGGCCGGTCGAGAACCTGGCCCTGCGCGTCGGAAGCGACAACAGCGACCTGACCGCCGGGATCGGCATCCGCTACTCCGGGGTCGAGTTCAATTACGCCTACCACCCATATTCCGAGATCGGCGAGAACACCACCCACTACTTCTCGTTCGGCTACCTTGGCGAGGATAAAAAGCGCGAATACACCGTCCTGCTCGAGAGCCCGGCCGACAAGTCGATCGTCTATTCGGACAACGTCGCGGTCACCGGACGGGTTGAAGGGATCACTCCCGACGTCGCCAAGAACCTGACCGTCAAGGTCAACGACATCAACGCGGTAGTTTCACCGGACGGCAAGTTCCAGGTCAACGTCCCGGTCAACCAGTACGGCAAAAAGCTGCTAGTCGTCAAAGCCTATGATACCGAAGGGAACGCCGGCGCCAAAGACCTGCGCATTGTCCGCCTGACCTCTTTTGCCGACGTCCCTGAAGGGTACTGGGCCAAAATGCCGATCGAGAACAATGCTACCGTCGGCCTGATCCAGGGCTACCCGGACGGCGATTTTAAACCGAATCGGCCGCTCACCCGGGCCGAACTGGCCACCCTGCTGGTCAGGGCCAAAGGCTACGATGTCAAAGATGAACGCGGCCGCCAAGTATTTAAGGACGTCAAGCCTGATTTCTGGGCCGCCAAGTACGTCGAAATTGCCCAGCGCGAAGGGCTGGTCAAAGGCTACCCGGACAAATCGTTCCGCCCGAACAACAAGATCAGCAAGGCGGAGGGGATCGCGGTCCTGGTCCGTTTTGACAAGCTCCCGCTGGCCGAGGTCAACGCCAAGCCATACTGGGACGTTCCCGCCTACCACTGGGCCGCCCGCTACATTGAAGCGGCCAAGTCGGCCGGGATGCTGAACTTTGTCTCCGACAACCGGCTCAACCCGAAACAGGCGATGCTCCGTTCCCAGGCGGTCGACGTCCTGGCCAAGACATCTCTTGCCAGCACCAAGATCAAAGACCTGTATGAGTGGGAAAAGGGCTTTGTTCCCTCAACCACACAGGAGCGCCCGACACTGAAGGCTTCGCTGTATTAGAAAACTATTAACCGCGGAATTAATTCCGCGGTTAAATCACCAACCACAAACTAAATCAGTCGAATCTAAAGAGCTCTGGGGTAAAAACCCGGGGCTTTTTTGTTGTCTTTATCTCGCTCTCTTATCCGCCCTCTTTCCCTCCCTTGCCCGAGCCCTTTGTCCCGCCTTTACTTCCACCCTTTCCCCAAATAGCCTGAAATTTTTCCCATTATCCCCCGATAGATACTTGGTAGTTTATTAATATCTTTGGGAGGAAAAACAATGTCTATTAGAACCAGTTCAATTGCTAATCACGCCCGGGTTGTTAATTTTGTCCGTCGGTTTGCCGCTCCGGCCGCCATGCTTCTGGCGTTGCGCTCCGGTGTTGGCTGCGAAAAATCATCGGCCCCTATTGACGCCCGATGCGTTAACTTGCCGGCGGCTCCAACCCCCGCTTGTCCAACCGCGACCGCCGCTCCAACCGTGAGAGCGACCATTGTCGCGACCCATTTGGACGGAATAAAAGGTCTTGTCCCAACCCTGCCAACTCCCATTACCATCGGCCGCTCAACCAACCTGGTCTTTACTTTCCCGGCCGGAACAACTATCCCCAATGATCTAAAGTTCTCAGCCAGGCTTATTGCCGCCGATAACACTTCCCCCATCCCCCTGCTTGACCAAAACGTCGCGATTTCCGGGAATACAGTAACTATTTCCAACGTGACGCTTGCCGCCCGTCCTGGCAAATACACTGTTGCCCTGATGGCTTACGATCGATCAAGCAATCTTGACAAGATCTTTTCGATAATCGATATCTATCTGGCTCTCCCTGCAAATCCTGTTCCAACATCAACCGGCCAAAAACCACCAGCACCAGCACGCCCGCGCACTTTTTGCGACCTGAATCCTGGCGACTCAAAGTGCAACTTCTAAAACAGATGAAATTTTCAGCTGATCCTAACGATAATACTTTAGCGGGAAAAACGGGTTTGATGAAAACGCCTGAAATTTCAACGCAATTTTGACGATATATATAGGGGAGAAGAGAATATGAGCCACGCATCATTAATAACTAGAATTACCAGAAGGATCGCCCCGCTCGCTTTGACGGCCACGACCCTGCTGGGCGGATGCAAAGCGGCCCCCAAAAACCACGTCTCCGGCCAGCTCCCGAGCGGCAATTACCATTTCATTGTCGAAAGCAATGTGATGCTCAACCAGTCGATCTGCGGCGCTCGTTCGGCAGACGGGACCCTGATCCCCACGGCGCCAAACAACCCGCTCCTGGCCACCGAATTGACAGTTAACGGCCAAAAAAGGACCCTGGCCAATGTGGTTGCCGAGCATATTATTCTGGAAAGCGACCATCGAGCGGATTTTCTTGCTCTTGCTCCCTCAGCCAAACAGACCGCGGCCATCAACGACATTGCTGGCAAGATCGCCTCGAACGGGACTCTTTTGGCCAAACTTTCTCCCGACTCGCTTAACCTGTTGACCCGCTACTGCGAAACCGGCGGCAACGCCTCCCCTACCGGACTGATCCCCAATCTTGACATGGGGATCACAGACGAGATGATCAAAAACGCCATCAATCCAGGGACCCCGGCAACAGCCTCTACCGCCGCGCCGGCCTCGACGGCATCTTCCGTGCTCGGCTTGCGCGTCTGCGACGCTAATTTCCCTTGTTCAACCAACAATATCACGCCGGGGCAAACCATAACCGTTACCCTGGTCCTCAATGGCAAAGACCTCCCGACAAACATCAGCGATTACGTCCTCAACCTCGGTAATCGCGGTTTATCCGGGGTCATTAAAACAATTGAAAATCATGATGCCAACTATACGGTCCCGGGAACCGGCCGCAACATGGCGGCTGATGGAACAGTTTTTACCATTGAATTTACGGCTACACCCGGGGTCCAGGAGCCTCTCAATCGAACGCTCAAGCTTTACGTTAAACGCGCAAACAATCAAATTCAAGTAGCGAACGAGGATAATTATCTTAGGATCAATCGTCCTTCCAGGCCAGTGGTCGCCGCGACAGTAACCCCCCCGGTCGTTACTGTGCCGCCGGTCGCCACCACGCCGCCAACCAAGACGCCAAGCTTTTGCGACCGAAACCCGAGCGACTCAAAATGCAATTTCTAATAATAATGAATAATAAAAGAGAGGTAAAAGTAATATGACGCCACCAACCGGAACCGTATCAGAAAGTAATCCCATTTATATTCAGGTCAGATCACCGCAGCGGGCCAACTTTAACGATATCGTCGCCGAGGCCATTCGCTCGATCGGCGCGGACCCTGTTCCCTCGGAGCTAGCTTCATTCAGAAGCTGGCTGCAAACCATCGCAACCCCCAGAGTGCGCCAAATGATGGCCCGGCTTGAACATGACCAAACAGCCTTTACTCAATACAATGCCACCTTTGATAGTGAGGTCGCGTCCGCTTGCGGAAATCGTGAGCGCGCGAAATTCGACAATATTATCGCCGCTTCGATCAAAGCGATCGAAGGTCTGGGCACCTCTGCCCCCAGAGAATTGCGTAATTTTGCCGCCTGGTTAAGAGCGACCGCGACCCCGCGCGTCCGTCAAATGATAGCCCAGCTCGAATCCAATTCCCGTCTTGAACAATACAGCTCGACCTTCGATGACGTGGTTCTCAAGGCTTGCGGCTGGGAACGATATCAGCTCCCGTCGATCTCTGCCATGGCCCCGGCCACTGTTCGGCAAGGCGAGACCAAAGAAATAACGCTAACCGGCGCGAATTTCAATTTTCCTGATGAGCCGACCATTACCTTTGCTAACGGAAGCACTCCGGTCAGCATCCCTGTTTCCAATATCAGTGTTTCTGAAGACAAAAGAACGGTTACTTTTAGCATTGCCGTGCCGGCAAACACCACACCGGGCAATTTGACCGTCAAGATCGCTTCAACGGCGCACGCGGACCAGCTTTCCGCTACCGCCCCTAATCCATTAACCGTAACCCCCAGCCTCCCTGATAGACCAGCGCAAACACCGGTCCGGCCGCGAACCACCGGCAACACCGGCAACCAGCTCCCATCCTGGCGGCGCTATATCGGGACCGAAGATACCCCGGGAATGGTCAATCCACGGCTTAGATTGAGCCTCGGCACAGTCCCCGGAGACGATGCCCCGGTCACCCTTGGCTCTTACTCCAACTTTGGACTCGCCCCCGCGGTTTTGATCCGTGTGGTCGGGCCTAATGGGATCATCGAAAGCCCCCGTCTGGAAGTTGTCGCCCCTCTTCAGGCGACCTTCGCTACCGATTTTGACGGCAACCGCTTTACCGACGCCGGCGCCGGTGTCGGCGTCCGCTACGCGTTTTTCCGCGGCCTACAGCCGGGAGCCTACGTTCTGGCCAGCGGGCGCAAGACCCACGCCGAAGAGTCAACCCGCCAGTTCCCGACCGGTGACGCGACCAACGCCACTTTTGGCCTCGCCTCCAGCGGCTTTATTGGAGACCGCGCCAGCTATGGGGCTTTTGTCGAGCATGACCGGACCGCTTTCTCGCTGAACCATATTGAAGTTTACGGCGGCAGCTACGACGGGACCCGTCGGACAGTTAGAGCCGGAGGACAGTTCGCTTTCAATCCGGTTGGCGACCTTAGCCTGACCCTCAGTTACGCTCAGGTCGTTTGGGGAGAGCAATCAACCCCCGACACCCTGGCTGGAGAAGATTATAAAGAAAGGGTCGGCGCCCAAGCTGTTGGTTTAACGGGAGCATTCCCTAACCACCGGTGGCACCCTTACGCCCAGCTTAACATTGGCCGCGAAACACTCGGCGACGGCGACTACGCATGGAACGCGGTCGCTTTGACCGACGTTAGTATCGGCGCCTTGTTCCCCTGGGGCCGCCCGGAAATCTGGGCAGGTCATATCGCGCCAAATCACTATGTTGACGAAAGCAGGAATTTCCTGCAAGCCTCATACTTCACTGAATTTGGCGAAAGCCTGCCGTTCCTGGCGCCGCTCGGAGCTCATCTGCAGATCGCCGACAATGGTGGAGGAGTGACCGGAATGCTCACCTACGATCTGGTCAGAGGGGCAACCGCCTTGTTCTTTGGAAGAGAAGTCTACAAAGGCCAAAGCCGGGTTGGACCATATTCATCCCCGCTTCTCCCAATGGGAACACCGACCAGGTATCTGACCCCTAACAGTGCCCTGCCTTCGTTCCAGCGGCCGCTCAATGTCCGCGGAGCCAGTGTCCCGGCAGCGGGAAGCGCCACCGTTTCGGTTGGCACCGAATCTGAAAAAAAAAGCCATTAAATAGACCGGCCCAACCGGCTCCGACCGGATCGAGCGCTCCGGTAGCGCCGTCAACACCGTCAAGGCCCGCTCTCCCGCTCGCCACGGCGACCAACCGCAAGGCCAAGTATGTCAATGGCCGCGGCAGTGAAGAGCCTATTTACACTATCGCCGGCCGCGAAGGCGAATTCCTCCGGATCCGTTTTGCCAGCAGTTCAGCCCCTCATTTTTATAGGATCACCCAGCACGACGCCGGCGCCAATGCCGATAGCGTAGACATTGACATCAACAACCCTGTTGATGCTAATATCGCCCGCCGCCAAACAACGACCGGAACCGGA
Organism: Candidatus Margulisiibacteriota bacterium; assembly: GCA_018822365.1. Taxonomy (NCBI): domain Bacteria; kingdom Bacillati; phylum Candidatus Margulisiibacteriota; species Candidatus Margulisiibacteriota bacterium. The sequence continues at coordinate 28,658 of JAHJKL010000027.1, read as the reverse complement.
ATGTTGGGACAAATCGGTGACGATGGGCCGGTCACAATCACTCCCGACCCGTCCTCGGCTCCCGTCGAAGAGATCAGCTACGGTGATGACCGCAAAACTACCCGAGCGGTCAACCTGGTAAAAGAGGCATTAAGGCGTCTTGAGGGTCATGGTGGCTTGAGCCTGAAAATTCAGGTGGATGCCAATGGGCGGCTCACCCTGAAATCGGCAACCGGAGCCTGGCACGCGCCAGGATCAGATGCCATACCAGAAAGCAGGATCAGGCAATTGCTTGGTAATATAACTTTTCCGACCGATCTGCGCGGCCACCCGGTCATTACGTTCACCGTCCCGCTCCGTTCGCTTACCCAGGGTAATTAAGGGCTTGATGGGCGTCGCCGCAGGGCGGCAAAGGTCGTTTCGTAATTATTGGAGGCGTTCCAGACCAGAAAATGGTCTACCCCCAGCTCTTTGGCGGCCCTAACCTGCTCTAAGATATAGTTTGCCCCAAAGTTAGGGGAGCGAAGGTTGAATCCCTGGATCCACGGGACCAGGGTCGTCGCTTCTCCGGACAAAATATCGAGTGATTTTTTTACTCCCTGGCTCATGAAATGATAGGGATAACTCCCCGGATTATCATAACCATCGTAGCCCGCGTGAAAATGAGACGGGTAGAGCATGGGCGAGAGGACGTCAAGATAGGCAGACATCCGCTTTAGGTCCTGCCCCAGGCTCTGCACATCGACTGGCTGCTGCCAGGCAGCAATACCAAAAATATCAACCGCCAGCGAGACATTGTACCTCTCCAGCCGCTTCTTGACCCCGGCCAAAAACTCGCAAACAATATCAACCCGGCTGATACCGTTTTTTTCGTGCGGATAATAGGCGTGCTTGGCCCTCCCCTCGGCTGGGAAGCGTATGTAGTCAAACTGGATCTCGTCAACCCCCGAAGCGGCCGCCCGCTCGGCCACCAATTCATTGTAGAGCCGGACCTCGTTCGAATAAGGATCGGCCCATTTCCCCTCTTTTAAATCCCGGTAATACCCCCCGCCCGGGACCTTGACCGCCAGGTCGGGCCTGGCCAGCGCCAGGTGGTCGTCCTTAAACACCACCAGCCGGGTAGAGACAATAAACCCCTGCTCGTGGAGTTTTGCCGTAAATTCCGACAGCCAGGGATCGGCGGTCGCGACAGTTTTCTCGGTCAATTCTCTCTTTTTAAGCAACTCCAAAAGCGGCGGAGAAAGGGCAAACTTGGCATCTACTACGATCGTGTTAAGACCGCACTCTTTGGCCCGGGCAAGTAAGCGGTCCAGCATTTTCGGGGTTTGAGCGACATACCAGGTAATATAGATCCCTTTATCGGCCTTTTTTTTAACCTTAAGCGGCAGATCGGGGTGGTCACTGCTCTCTGCCAGCTTTGGATAGATCAGAGGGATCAACAGAATTAAAACCGCAAAAACAACCAAACCGGCCAAACCGGCCAGACGCAAACTATTCCTCATTCGAGTATTGTATCAAATAGGGGATCGATTGACTATCTGGGCGTTTCATGAGAAAATTTATCCCACGGAGCGTGATTTAATATGGCAAAGCCAATAATTATGGTTGTGGATGATGAAGTCGATGTCGCGAACGTTATTTCCGACACGATCAGGGATACCGGCAAGTACGAGGTCCTGACCGCCTACTCGGCCAAAGAAGCGCTGGATAAATTGTCCAAAAACCGGAGCTTTCTCGGCCTTGGAGGCAACAAGATCCGGCTCGTTTTTCTCGACATCAAGATGCCCGAAGTTGACGGCCTCCAGTTATTGGAAAAGATCCGCAAGGACTTTGGCGAAGATATCGGCATCTCCATGCTGACCGCCTGGGAAGACGAGGAAAAGTGGGACCGCGCCACCTCCGGCTTTGTCATTAACTACATAAAAAAACCGTTCAAAAGCGATGAGCTCCTCGCCACTGTCGACAAGTTTTTTGAGGGGAAAGACACCAGCATGGTGCTGAATACCTTTGAAAAACATATTGAGAAAAGAGAAGAATTCAAGAAGAAGAGCTAAAAGGTAAGCCTAAACGTGCTCCCCTTCCCCACTTCGCTGTCGACGGAGATGTCGCCGTCGTGTTCGCGGATTATCCGGTAGACAATCGACAGCCCCAGCCCAACCCCTTCATGCCGCGTTGAAAAGAACGGGTCAAAGATCTTCTCCCTTAGATCCGCTGGAATGCCTTTCCCGGTATCGCTCACTTCGACCACGACCCGGTTATTCTCCTGGAAAGTCTTCACCATGATCTTCCCTCCCTGGGGCATCGCCTCGATCGCGTTCTGAAAAAGGTTGATAAAGACCTCCTGCAGCGCCTCCGGATCGCCGGAGATCCTGGGGATCTCCCCCATTTCTTTCTCCAGCTTCACTTTCCCAAAAGAGATCAGGGTCAGGGAGGCCTCGATCATTTCGTTCAGGTCGACCGGCTTTCTTTCCTTGGCTTTTTCCTTGGCCAGGTCAAGCATCCGGTTGACAATGCCGGAGATCCGGTCAATATGCCGCAGCAACAGTTCCCGGAAGTTTTTTAAATACTCTATGTCGCGCGGCTCTTTGACCAGCCGTTCGGTCTCTCCCCTGATCACGGTCAGGGGGTTGCGGATCTCGTGGGTTACGCCGGCGGTCAGGGTCCCGAGCGACGCAAGCCGCTGGGAGCGCTCCAGTTGGCGCTCCACCGCCTCCAATTCGTTCCTGATCTTCTCGTATGAGCGGGTGTGGTCCAGGGCCATCGCCGCCTGGTTTGCCAATACCTGCAGAAGGCGGAGATCTTCGTCGGTGTAGGCGTCTTCGGAGAGCTTGCGACCCAGGGCAAAGAAGCCGATCAGTCGACTCTCCAGGATGCAGGGAACGACCAGGGCGGAGTCGATCTCTTTGACGTCAAAGAGCGGACCTCTCTTTTTCAGCATTTCGGCAACTAACGGCGAGTCGGCCAGAACTTCGCAGCTGTTTGGCTGAGGAGCAAAGTTTTCTCTGTCGTAGATCTGGTAACAGGTTGATCTTTTTTCAAGCTCCGAAAAATACTCCGGGAGATATATTTTTGGGTCAGAGATCTCGACGACATTGTAAAAGGTGCTGTACAAGACCTTGAGGATCTCGGTCAGCGACATTTTCTCCCCTACCCTGGTCGTCGCGTCAGATAGCTCCCGGTAATAATTGTATTTACCCCGCAGGAATAACTTGTCGGAGGTCGTTTGGATAAAGACCCGGAGGTTATGATGTGTCTGCCCGACAAATATGCCAAAAATGATCGTCAGGGTCAAAAAGACCCAGCTGATGGTCGTCCCTACATACGCGAGAAAACCCCAGACAAAAAGGAGATAAAATGAAGCATGGATCGCGATCGTAATAAGCTCGGCAAAGAACCGGCTGATGACGATCGAGATATCAAGGAGGTGGTGCTTGGTGATCGCGTAAGCGGTAAAGGCCGCGAAAATCAAGGTAAACCAGGCCCCCATCCATTCAAGATCGGCAACTCCCATGATCGGCAGGAAAAGATTTGTGATCATAAAACCACTGATCGAGATCAATGCCCCAATTAATAAATAAAAGAGACGGAGTTTTTCTAAATTGCCGGCCCGCAAATAACTTTGAACAAGATTAAAAACGACCAAACCAATATAAAATATAATGTAAAAAACAAAGGTATTATAACCGCTTCCCGGGAGCGGGGTCCTAATCCCCCGCTCCAAGATAATCCCACTAATTATATATTCATGGCTGATCAGGATTGAAACAATTATGAACAGAGGCAAGACCAAGAAAAGAACTTTACTCAATTGAGTAAAGTAAGGCTTCCGTTGAGGAAAAACCATGGTAAAAAACATTAAAAATAAGGTCATTAAAACAGCGGCAACGTAGACATACCAATCTCCCCAGAACATTGGCGTATCCAACGGAGAATGAATAATTATCGAAGCCAGGAAATTCCAGGTCGCCATAAATAAGAGAAAATGGAAGAAATATAAATTAATCTGATTTGCCGGGTTATTGATCAAGATAAATAAACCCAGCAATATTTGCGATAAAATCAAATAATAGCTGGGAATTGTAAGTGGATCAAATTTGTAATAAACAATAAAGGCGGTCCCCAATATAGCTAACGCGAAGAAAAAGAATAAAACAAAGTTCAATAACTGCTTGTTAATTTCCGGTTTTAGGGCCATGATCCGGTATTATAACCCGAATTATCGCGGCAATCTATCAATAATATAGGTGTGGTTCTGCCCGGCGTAAGCGTCAAAGGGGCCTCTGACCGCAAAGGGATAAGGAGAAGCTCGCCGCGCCTCTTCTATGACCTGCTCCCATTTTTCGGCCGGCCAGAAGTGGGATTCGATCTTATAGCTATATTTCAAAACCAACTGAAAAGGGAGGAGGAGGCTGTAATTATATAACGCCCGCGCGGTGTGCCCCGCCAGAGCGACCCCGCCAATCACAGCGCCATACCTGTAAAAATAGCGCTCTTTCATAATTGCCAGATGTTCTCTGAAGATCGCCGAAGAGCTGGCGGCTTCTTTGGGGTTGGTCATCAAGAAAGAACCGCCGGGTTTCAGCAAACGTATCACTTCAATCAATGTTTTTTGCGGGTCACTGACCAAATAAAACGAATTGTTGGCCAATATCCCATCAAACGACTCATCAGCAAAAGGGAGCGCCTTTCCCATGTCGCCCAAGACAAACGTGATATTCCCAAGTTTCTCCGCTGACGCTTTTTTTTGAGCTAACTCAATGGCATCGGTTGAAGAGTCTAATCCGACAACGTCACCCGCGGCCTTCAATCTGCGGGCAATTTCCAAAGTTGGATTGCCTGAACCACAGCCAAGCTCTAGATATTTACCGATCGGATTTTTAACTAATTTTCGCGCGCCATCTTTTATTAAGCGCAAATATGGTTCGGATTGGTTCCGATCATATACTTTAAAGTATAGTCTCCAAAAACTTTTATTTATGGCTACTGATAGAATCACTTGATCAATCCTTTTTTTCTCCGGAAAATCTCCTCATCACAACCGAAAACCAGGAACGAATGCTCGCCCAGATAGTAAAGTAGCCAAGAAGGTGGATACGTCCATTGGAGCCGACTTTTTCATCAAGCCAGTGTCTTAGTTTTTCATCCATTTTTCTGCCAAAAACCCCAACTCCTCTCTCTTGTTCATCTATTCTGATCATCCCTCCATAGGCATTTCTTTCAATGCCATATTCATCAGCCTTCCCGGACGAACCGACATTAATGATCGCTTTTTCTTCTTCGGTTAGCGTCTTTCCATTAAGGACCCTCTTCATAGAGAAACGGGAAGAGCGAGAGAAGTCTTTCATTACTCTTAAGCTTTGAGTCGTCGCGTAAAGAATTATCCCCCTGGTCAAAGCCAGCCAAAACCCCTTGCCAAAGCCACTATCCATCCGATATTTACGCAACACCCTGCTGGCAATAAGCCTGGTCAGGGCGACTTGAAGGCGCCGGCCGCGCGCTGCCGGTTGGATCATTGCCTCTGGAATTTTTAAAACCTCATAACTTTGTTTGCCATCATTTAACTGAAGAATATTGAACGATACCACTCCCTGAATATTATGCTCTTCCCCTTGAGGCCCTTCAATCAAAAATGTATATCGGGATGCGATAACCCGTTCATACATCAGTCGGTCTTCAAGTGAAAGTTCCCTGATCATCTGTTCTTTTGATTTTCCCCTGGCCAATTCGGTCCCGTCATAAACCGCAATAATGGCATCGCGGATCCAATTTGTTATGCTGGGGATTTCATCCTCCTTAAACTTATCCCTGGGATACTCGTAAAGCCTCACCCTCATCCCATTGATCTCGAATAATTGCCCTCTTTTAAGAAGCTCCATTTTTTCTTCCGTAGTAAGCTGGGGAACAAGATTAAAAGCGAGGTTTTGGTTCCCATTCACAACCAGCGAGACCACGCTAAGGCCGGCCGGGTGCGCAACAATTTGACGTCTGCCGGTATCTTCTTCTTTAGCGATCGAGCGCTCTTCTGCCCCCCACACCTCCCTGATTCCCCGTCCGCCGCAAATTTCCGAGATCCGCTGGGCGACCTCCCGCAAGACCATGTTATAAAGTTTTGCAGCGACATCCTGGGGCCGGTTATTGGCGGAAAGCGGTTCGGCGGTCATCAGCGCCGGGTATCTGGCCGCCAGGTCCCGGCCTCTTTCATCGTTCGGTATCCGGTTGGAAGCGGTCCAGAGGGCCCAGATGCTGTGTTTACGCTTCATTTCCAGGTCATCGGCAAAGCGTTGTTCAACCTGGTCGGGGGTATAAGAAAAAACTCCGTAAACCATTTTTCCGGGGTTGCCGTCGGGCAAACTATAATTCTGGTAATCCGCTTCGATTGAGACCAGGTCGGTAATCGCCTCCTCTCCCCGGTCGGCTTTGTGCAGGCTAGCCTCCTCTTTCAGATCAACAACAGAAAGCGTCCGCCCGTTGGAAATAAACCGCCGCTCCGCTTCGGCGTTCAACTTCCTAAGCGGGATCCATCCCCCCTGATAATGCGAGTCGGCATTGTCACGGTCGCCGCTGCTGATCGCCAGGGTAGCCGTCCCGCTTTGTGGGTCGTATAGATAGACCCGGGAGTTCCCCCATAGCACGTCCAGGGTTTGCGCGGCAATGTTGATGACCTCATGGATAGTGTATACCCCCTGAAGGGCTTTACGCAGGCTCATGATCTCTCCGTTGACATTGATCTGGGTCGCGTTGCTGGAGATCCACTCGACCTGATCTACAACTTCAAAATATTCGGTTTTTTGATTGTCAACGAGGCGGACCATATTCTCGCTAAGCAGATGGTTGAAAAGGGCCAGATGATCAACAGTAAAATTCCCCATTACACAGTAATTGTTGAATTGTTCCCTGGTAAAGACCCCGTTATCCCGGCGGGTCAGCTCTCTGATGATCCTGACCATCCGTTTGGCTTCGCCGGTCAGATGTCCCGGGGCGGTATGGCTATCTCTTAGGGGGACCCGGTTGGTCATTTTCAAAACAGGTGGATCTTCTAATACGGACCTTGTTTTTTGGGTCATCGCCGCAACAGAAGCGTAGACCGGCGCACCGAAGGGGGATTGGCTTGAATGATCAATCAAACGGCTGACAATATTGCTGACCAAATGATAATAAATGCCAACCGGCAGGTACTTCCAAGCCGCTTTATCAGGAAAACTGACCCTGGCCCCGGTATTGCCGGCCGCCAAACGTTCCCGGCCAAAATTACAATACTGTCGGCCAAGAGAATGTAGTCTGCTAATAGTGTTTGCCATTAACGCGTTCCTTCTTTGTTTCGCTTAATCTATTTAACCGCGGAATTCCCTCCTGCCGGCGGGCAAGAATTCCGCGGTTAGACGGTCAATTGAGACTAGGTCCTAACATTTGTCGATAAAGACAGGGGATAATTTCACTTTAATTGAAAATTGCCGCGGGAAAGAACCTTGTTAATAAAGAGGGTTTTTAGGTGTATATAACGGTGTTTTTTTCTCGTAGATCTTGGCGGTCAAGCCTAAGCTGGCAAAATGACGCATCGAAAGCTCCGAAACCTCATTATTTTTCAGTTTATCGCTTAAAAAAGCGTTCCAGCGGAAAAGCGAGTCGTCCAAAACATCCAAATGGACGGGGCTGCACTCGTCCAGCTCAAGGGCAAAAAAGTAGCGGGCCGACTGGAAAAGCTGCCCTTCCTGGGCGGCGGTATCGGCCAAAACAGGGGCATTCCAGTCCCAGAAATAAAAATTGACCACTTCAGAGTTTAGATGCTGAAGGTTAACGGATATCGCGACCGGATGCCTGGGGAGGACGCTCTGGCGGAAATACCTCAAGACCCCGGTCATGTTCTCCGCCGGCCGCTGAGGAAAGTATAAGCCAAACAGCGCAGGCAAAGAGATCAGGGCCGGGAGCAGCAGGGCGATCAGGACCCGTTTGGCCTTGAGGTCATATTTCTCGATAAAATAAAAGAAAGACGAGGCCGCGACCATAAAAAGGAACGGAGCGATAATGTAAATGAACTGTGGAGCTTTGGTCGGAACGGTCATGGTCGCCAGGATCAAAACCGTCCAGATAAAGGTGTAGAGCTTGTTGGTTTTCCAGTAATGGAAAGCGGTAAAAGGGAGAAACAGGGCAACCACGATCAGCAGGCCAAGCCAGGGAGAGAAGGAATAGTGCTCAATGATCATCCGGGGATAGTAAAACAGTGCCGGCAAAAGACCATCAATCGATTCACCGCCGGAATACCGGAAAATTGCCTGCAGAAAAAGGAGGAATTTTCGGGCGAAGGCGGAAGTAAAGAACCAGGCGCCGGCAACAACCAAAAGAACAGTAATAAAGATCAGCTTGCGATATGCCCACCAGAGAAAGGGGTAAGCGGCATGCTCTCCTTTTTTACTAAGAGCCCGAACCTCGACAAAGACCGGCCCCAGCTTGGCAAAAGAAACGACCAGAAAGGCCGGGATCATGAAATACGCGTAAAGGTAATTGGTGTAAATCGACAGGCCAACCAGGATCGCCAAAAACACATAGTTGATCAGCGACTTGCGGTCCTCGGTGCTGATATAGAAATAATAAGCGACCAAAAATATTAGAGCGCCCAGCCCCTCCAGGGTGCTCTGCGTCGCGTAGTTGATCATGATCGGCGATGACAAAGCAAGCGCTACCGCCATAAGGCCGATCAACGGCCCTGACCTTCGGCTAAGCTGGAGCGACGCCTGATAAATAAAAAAGAGGGTCAGGATAAAGATCAGAAAACTCAAAAACCGGGCGGCGGCAAAAGTGACCCCGAAGAAAAAGAAAGTTACCGACAGGAACCAGGAATGGAGAAAGGGCCAGAACATTTGCCGCTGGGTGTCGTACCAAAAAGCGCCAAAGTCCAGAGCGCGAATATCCTTATAAAGCCACAAACCGTAGATCGCGTGCTGGGCCTCTTCTTTGGAAAAAGCGTCGCCAAGCAGGATCCCATTGACGAATATAATAGAAAGAAAAGCAACAATAACCAGGAGGGCGACAAGCAGACCCTTTTGAAAAGATGTAAACCGCATGTGGGTATTATAGGGGGGTAAGCGTCCATGGTCAAGGGGATAATAACCGACAACGAACAAGACGCTCGTCCCGCCTTGCGTCGTGACTCGCTACCACCGACAACTGATTATCATATAAAAACAACAAGTTGTTGGTCGTTAGTTGTAGGCGCGAAACACCGAGTTGTCAGTCAAATTGGAGCTGAGGGGAGTCTCCCGTCGCACATTATTAAATTAAAATGAATGGACGGGATCCCGATGATTTCATAATTATTTTATTATAATGTCCATCGGGAGAACCCCGGAAATTGGTGGAGCTGAGGGGAGTCGAACCCCTGTCCGGAAAGGCAATTACGGGAGCCACTACGAGCGTAGTTTCAATTATTATTTCATCCGGAACTTTTCCTTAAACGAGGAGGCTCCCGGACTAGCCGCTTTATTGTTTCCCCGGCTTGCCAACCGGCGGGACCAGCCAGGTATCCGACAAAATAACATCTTGACCCGAACCTATCGGCGAATTCGGAAGACGTGCTACTTAGTTATTAAGCAGCTTGCAGAGCGGGAGCGGGCTGATAGCCGATCAATTGCTTGAAGGCATCGAGACCCATTTCACGCGCGTCTGCAATTAATGTTTGTACGTTCGCGTTTGAACGTTGCCACCATGTTTTACGAGGTGAGATGACATCCTCGGCTCGCAACTCACGCAACCACAACTCCCCGTCAAAACCCTTACAGCCCCGGGAAATTTGCTCCGCAAATTCAGGCGCAGGCAAAGGCACAGGAAGCAAATTTCCCCCTGTGCCTGTGCCTTTGCCGTTAAAAACTCTTAGCTTTGATCGTTTCCTGAAGCAGTCCCATGAAAGACTCAACCTGCTCTTTGTTCATCCGCGAGAGGGTCTCGGCAAACTCCTGCCAGCTCTCGGCTTCTTCCATCAGGTCCTTGTTATCTTTGATCTTGTCGATCTCCGCCTCGATCTCCTGCTGGATCCGGCGGTTGACCTCTTCCATCGCCCCCTGGGCGTTGGTCATCCCAGTTTCGGCGATCGCCCGATCGATAATATCCTCGAACTTAAGCTCTTTTTCTTTGGCTTCGGTCGCCAATACCGCCAGCCGGGTGGCGATCGCCTGGGCATCAAGCTCCGGCCCGCGCCCTATCCCCTGGGGGATCGGCCCTTTGGGCATGGAGGCTGGTTTTTGCGCTGTCTGTTCGGTCGCCTCTTTATCTACCGCTTTCGCTTCTTTAGGAGTGATCGGCGGAGTAAAGGGCTTTTGTCCCGGTATCTCGATCATAACAGGTCCATCTCCTTCAAGGCCATTTTAGAGATCAATTTGGCCAGCTCCTCCGACTTGGTCTGTTCCGCAGGAGTCAGCGGCCTGTCCTTCAACCCCTTGAACTCCCCCTGGACCAGTTGGGCCGCTTCTTTATACAGATCGGAAACGGTATAAGTTCTGGCAGTTTTATTGATCATTATTTTTTCCTCTAATAGCTTTTTCAATTTCTCTTTCAGTTGTTCTACGTCTAATTGCTTCACGTTTTTCGTACTTCTTTTTGGCCTTGGCTACTCCCAGGTCAACCTTGGCCCAATTACCGTCAAAATATATTTTCAGCGGGACCAGGGTCAATCCTTTTTCGGCGACTTTCCCCGTCAATTTCACCAGCTCTTGCTTGTTAAGCAAAACCTGGCGCGACCGGAGCGGGTCGCTATTTGCCGCCTGGCCGTACGGATTGATGTGCATACCATATAACATTATCCGGCCGTTTTCAACCCGCCCATAGCTGTCCTGAAGGTTGACCCTTCCCAACCGGACAGATTTTACCTCATTCCCGGTCAAAACTAAACCTGCTTTGTAGACCTCGAGAATGATGTAATCGAAGCGCGCTTTGCGGTTATCCGAAACTACTTTGTAATACTTTTCCACACCTCAATTATAACAGGTTTTCCAGGCCGTAGACCAAACCCTTGAGCCCTTTGATCCTACGGACCGCCATGATCACTCCGGGCATAAAGGAGTCGCGGGAGATCGAATCGTGGCGAATGGTCAGGGTTTGCCCCAAACCGCCAAAGATCACTTCCTGGTGGGCGACCAGGCCGGGAAGGCGGACCGAATGGATCGGGACCTCTTTCCCCATGATGTGGCCGGTCTTGATGGCGGTACCGGACGGCTTGTCCGCTTTCTGCTCGTGGTGGAACTCAATGATCTCCGCTTTCGGCATATGTTTGATCGCTTCCTTGGCAAAAAGCATCATCAGGACCGCGCCGATGGCAAAGTTCGGGGCGATCAGGCAGTTAACTTTGTGCTTTTCACATAACCCTTTAACTTCTTTCTGGTTGTCATCGGTCAAACCGGTCGTGCCGACAACGGCATGCGCTCCGCTCCCCAGGATCAAACGAATATTTTCCATAACCGCCGCCGGATGAGTAAAGTCGACCACAACCTCCGCTCCGCTCTGCTTGATCACTTTGGCCAGATCATCCCCAATATCGGTCCGGGCGACCAGTTCCAGGCCGGTCTCGTTCTGGACCGCTTTAACCGTCTCCAGCCCCATTTTCCCTTTTGCTCCATTGACGATAACTTTAATTTTTTCCATGTTATTTCTCCCTTTTTCCCGTCGAACCGAATCCGCCGGCGCCGCGCTCGGTAACCGACAGTTCTTCGACTTCATCAAAAACTATCCGCTCAAACTTGTTAATGATCATCTGGGCGATCCGGTCCCCCCGCTTGATCAGCAAATCATTTTTGCTGTGGTTCATCAGGATCACCCCAACCTCTCCCCGGTAGTCGGCATCCACTGTTCCCGGCGTGTTGAGGACCGAAACTCCCTGCTTGAGCGCCAAACCGGAGCGGGGCCGAACCTGCGCCTCATATCCTTCCGGCAAAGCGATCGCCAAACCAGTCGGGACCAGTTTCCATTCCCCCGACGGGATAACAACTTCCTTTTCAACCGCCGCGCAGAGGTCCATCCCCGCCGAATGATCAGTCATGTATTTGGGAAGCGGCAAACCCGACCCGTGGGGCAAAACCTTGACTTGAACTTTTAACATTTTAATTCCTTGAGCGGCAGTTCATCCAGGTCGGCAATAACGGTCAGAGAAAGCTCTTCGTTCCTAAAATACTGATTCGCCAATCTGACAATATCGTCAGGCTTGACCTTGTCGATCTCGGCAAAGATCTCGTCAACCGTCTGGATCCGGTCGTGATACAGCTCGGAGCGGGCCATAAAACCCATCCGGGAAGATGACGATTCCAGGCTCAAGACCATTGACCCTTTGATATATTCCTTGGCCCGGGTCATCTCCTCTTTGGTGATCCCCTCTTTTTTTAATTGTTTGTATTGTTCAATGATCAGCTCGATCACATAACCCAGAGTCTCTTTCCCGGTTCCGGCGTAAACATAAGAAAGGCCGAAATCGCGGAAAGGAGATGACGCGGTATAGATGGCGTAAGCCAAACCCCGCTTCTCCCTGACCTCCTGAAAGAGACGGGAACTCATGGTCCCCCCTAAAACATTGTCCATAATTGAATAGGCATACCTATCTTTGTCCCGATGGGAAGGCCCTTTGACCCCCAGGCAAAGATGGGCCTGTTCGGTCTTTTTCTTTTTAAGAAAAACATTAGCTTTGATCTCCGCCTTGGCCCCTTCATGCCTGAACTCTCCCCCGGATATCCCGCCAAAATACGGGAGCAGCAGGTCCATGGCATTTTTGGGAACCGCTCCGGCCAGTGAAACGATAATGTTGTTAGGGGTGTAGAGCCTTTGCCGGTATTTTTGAATATCTTCGCGGGCAATCGCCCCGACCGTTTCATTAAAACCGATAGTAGGCTTCCCTAAGGGATGCCCATGGAGGATCTTTTCCGCGAACAGGTCGTGGATCAGCTCGTCCGGGGTATCTTCGTACATCTTGATCTCTTCCAGGACAACCCCTTTTTCGGTTTCCATCTCCTTGGGATCAAAAATTGAATTAATGAACATATCCCCCAGCACATCAGCCGCTACCTCAAGGTGCTGGTCCAGGACAACCGCGTAATACATGGTCACTTCTTTGCTGGTATAAGCGTTCATTTTACCGCCGACCGAATCGAGGGCGTGGGCGATTTGGAAAGAGCTCCGTTTTGGGGTCCCTTTGAACATCATATGCTCAATAAAGTGGGAGATCCCCGCTTCCTGGTTGGTCTCGTTCCCGGAGCCGGCTCCAACCATGATCCCCATGGCAACCGAACGGATCGAGGGGATCTCTTCGGTTAAAACCCTGACCCCGTTTGGCAAAACTGTTTTTTTAGCGTTGGGAATAGTCATATTTATCCTTTATATAGCCCTTTTTTGGCAATATATCCGGCAACCACTTTTGGCACCAGGCGACCGGTCCCCCGCCCCTCTTTGATCCGGCGGCGGATATCCGAGGCGGAGATCGCCTCCTTGAGCTCGATCAGGTTCAATTTATCCGCTTCTTTCTGCAATGGAGGGAACTTCAGCAATCTCCTAAACGACCTGATCTTTGAACCCGGCCTCGTTCCGATGATAAATTCGCACAGCTTAAAAAGCTCAAGCGGTTTTCGCCAGGAAAGGAGCTCGTTGATCGAATCAAGCCCCATTATATAATAAAGCTTCGCGTTTGGCCCAAATAGTTTTTTTAAAGTTATAAAAGTATCGACCGCGTACGAATATCCCGGCCGGTCAAGCTCGATCCTGGAGAGATAATACTTCTTTTTCCCGCGGATCGCCATTTTGACCAGCCGATACCTGATCTCCTTGTCCAAAACCTCGCCCGGTTTTTTGTGGGGCGGCGTCCCGGAAGGGATAAAAATGATCCGTTCCAGCCGGAAGGCTTTTTTGGCTGCCGCCGCCAGAGCAAGATGTCCGCGGTGGATCGGATTAAAAGTCCCGCCCATAATACCGATCCGTTTTATTTTTTCCATCAGGCCCTGATCTGTCCGTTCCCTTCGATCACATACTTATACGAGGTCAGCTCCCGGAGTCCCATGGGGCCGCGGGCGTGGAGTTTTTGGGTCGAGATCCCGATCTCGGCCCCAAAACCAAATTCAAAGCCATCGGTAAACCGGGTCGAAGCGTTGGCGTAGACCGCCGCCGCGTCGACTTCGGCAGAAAACTTGCGCAACGCTTCTTTATCCTTACTAATAACTGTTTCAGAGTGTTTCGTCCCATATTTGTTAATATGAGCGATCGCTTCTTCAACCCCTGCCACCACTTTGACCGCCAGGACCAACCCCAAATATTCGGTCCCCCAATCTTCTTCGGTCGCCGCCTTGATCCCCGAAATGATCTGCCTGGTTTTGTCACAGCCGCGCAATTCAACATAAGCGGCATCAAGCTTCTCTTTGATCATAGGGAGGAATTTACCGGCGACCGCTTCGTCGACCAGCAGGGTTTCGATCGCGTTGCAGACCGACGGACGGGAGACCTTGGCGTTATTGACTATTTCAACGGCTATTTTCAGGTCGGCTGTTTTTTCTACGTAAGCATGGCAGTTCCCTTCGCCGGTCTCGATCACCGGAACGGTCGACTTTTGCACGACGGTTTGGATCAGGTTCTTGCCGCCGCGCGGGATCAGGACATCAACATATTCTCTGGCCCGCATCAGCTCTTCCGCTGACGAGCGTTCGGTATCTTCGATCAGCTGGACAGCCCCATCGGGGATCCCGGCCGAGTAAGCCGCTTCGGCAATGATCCTGGCTAATTCTAGATTGGACCGAATAGCGTCAGAGCCGCCGCGCAATATTACCGCGTTCCCCGCTTTGAGGCAGAGGGCGGCGGAATCAACGGTCACATTTGGCCTTGCTTCGTAAATAATGCCAATTACACCGAGCGGTACGCGGACTTTTTTGATCTTTAGCCCATTGGGACGCTTCCACTCGCCAATAACCTCTCCTACCGGGTCAGGAAGCCCTTTGACAACGTTTAACCCATCGGCCATCGCTTTGATCCGTTTCCCGTCAAGGGCCAGCCGGTCGAGCAGCGCAGTTGATATGTTTTTCTTTTCCCCAGCTTCAAGGTCAAGAGAATTAGCTTTAAGAATATATTCTGCGTTGGCTGCCAGCGCTTCGGCCATTTTGGCAAGGGCATAATTCTTGGTATTTTCAGAGGTAACGGCTAATTTTCGCGAGGCATTTTTTGCTTTCTGGCCTATATTTTCGAGTGACATGAAGATATTATAACACAATCATTGGTTCCCGTATTAACGCATTCGAGTTGATAATTCGTGATTAATTAACGATCGTCAGCTTAAACTTGCCGAGGAGCCGCCCTTCGTCCCTGGCGACAATGGTCCCGACGTAGATGGCGTTACCGGCCTTATACCCCTGATCGGTGGTCCCGTCCCAGGTTACTTTGTTAACGCCGGCCGAGCCCCCTTCTGTTGCCGCGGGGAGAACAAAATGCTTGATCCTGGTCCCGTCTACCCCAATAATATAGATCTCGATATTGGCATCGGCAGACAAGCCGTATTGGATGGTAACCGTTTTATGCCGCGGGATACTGTATGGGCTTGGGTAGGTCAGCGGCGTGCCGACCAGTCGGAGAGGCCCCCCCATAACTTCAACAGTGGAATAGCTGGTCATAGTAGCCTGGAGGCCGCCGGAAGCGGCGGTCTTGGCCGAGACGGCGAAAGTGTGAACGCCGTCGGTCAGCGGTTCGGCGACCGTATATTTCAGGCTCAAGGCGCGGATCGATTCGGTTGCCGAGGCCAAAGTCTTGCTGGTCACCGATGACGCTTCCATCTGGAAGGTCTTGGGGCTGGTTGACTGCGGGTCCAAAATTATCTGGTAATCGCTGACATTATCGGAAAGGGTATGCGGCTCGCTGACCGACAGGTCAACTTTGATCGTCGGATTGGGAGAGACGACGAACGGATCACCTTTGGCGACCAGAGCCGGCTGGTAGAGCCGATTGCCGAACCAGATCTTCATCCCCATTTCAGCTCCACCGGTTGGGGCGTTTATCCCGCCGCCTAAAATCAATGTTAGGTCTACCTGATCCCACCCACTGCCGGAAATTGCCACATCGGTCGGATTAGCGCCATAATTATCGGTCCCTTTTTCGGTCGCGACCTTATATGTCTTGCCAACCGTTAAAACCGCCGGCCAGATCGACATGGCGTTGACCATGAACTTGGTGCCAAAAATGGTGGTGGTGACATAATTTCCGTTAGCCAGCTCGGTTTCGTTCTCAAAGAAGTAAACGACCCGGCCATCGGCCAAAACATCTCCCCCCGCACCGGTCTTGGTGTCAGGGCAATTACCGACCACCCAATAACCGGGGGTCATGAACTTGAGTTGCGCGGCAGGCGTTGCCACCTGCGCAAAGGCAAGACCAACCAGACAATTGGCTAAAAATAAAGAAATAATTGCAAATCCGGTTATTTTTTTCATTATTATGATGCTCCCAAACGTTTCTTTGTAAAGCCAACTATTTCGCCGGCTATTTGCAACGCTTCATCGGCCTGATCTTTTCCTGGCAATCCTTCCGGCAATGAACCAACAACAGCATCCGGATACATTTTCTCTCTCATCATTATCTGCGCCGCGGAAAGGTCCTCATCGGCATAGAATAGCCAGTTAACAACCTCTTCAGGCAGACTTTGATTCATAAATAATTTTCCCTTTTTCTTCTATTTCGTTCCTAATGAATGTCCTGTTGTTAATAAGTTTTATGTACTCGCCTGGCGTATAAAACAAGATATCCATCCCCACCAAGCGACTGGAAATGCCGGAGACTTCCTTCATTCTCTCCCAAAAGCCGCTTTTCGATTCCGCTATCATTAAAACATCGATATCACTTTTCTCGTTTACCTTGCCGCCAGCCATTGAGCCAAACAAAACAATCTTTTTCGGTTGATATTTTTGCTTTGCCTTATCAACAAAGCTGTTTAACTCTTTTTCCAACAGTTCTTTTCTGCTCATTTTATTCCTATTTGCTCAAAGTCACGCTGCTGTCTGCGCCGACCGAGATATATAATGCTGTTCCGGCGGTCAAGGCCCCGTTCAGGTCAAAGCCGGGGGTCTGGAAGGTAACGTTGCCGGAGCCGTCAAACGTAGCGCCGCCTAACTTCTGTCCGACCGCGTCCCACACCGAGATGGCGGTCACGCCGCCAACCGCGGTCACAAGCTTTTGCACGCTATCAACCGCGACTGGAGTCCCGCCGTTGACCGCGACGTTCATTGAGCCGCCAAACGGCAAGCCCATTCCGTTGATCCCCGCTTTCAGCGCGTAGGTCACGGTCCCGCCACCGCCAACACCACCGCCACCAACAGTGTATTCTTTCTCTTCCCCCCAAGCATCCCCCCAAGGGTTACCATGCATTGCCTGAAAAATATAGGTTGTACCAGCACTAACCTGTGAAGAAGGTAATGAAAGCGTTGCCTCAGTTTGTCCTGCAAGATCCGTTGCTGGCTTTGCTGTCCCTTTTATCCACATTTTCCATGCATACTTAGTTAATTCCCTAAGACCATCAGTGGCTGTCGGCTGGCCAGAATACACTTTTAGTGTCGCCGATGGGGAAGAACCATCGGTCAAAGTAACAGTACTTTCTTCAAATTTAGTTATTTTCGGCCCATATGGGGCAGCTGCCTTATAATTTGTCGTTATGACTGGATCATCCCATCGTTTAAGAATCGTAGCTGAATCTGTATTTGTTGGGCCATAAAAGCCATAATATGAATCTGGCCCCGGAGTTCCCTTCCAAGCCTTCATATAGATATTAGTATTTAAAGCCGATTCTTGATCAGTAAAAACGGCAATCCCCGAGCTGTTTGTAGTATACGTTTTATACAATGTTCCAGAATAATATGGGGAAGCTACTGGTGAGGGGGTAGCAGTACTATTCCCATAGATTAGCACAACTGGCGTATTGTTCACTGATGCTCCGCTAAGATCCTTGACAACTGGGTTTTTTATCGTTAATTGCGCAAAAGCACTATTTGCGAAAAAAGCTAGAACAAATAATACAGCTACCCTCCTTAACAATCGGTTTTTATATTTCCACATAATATTTTCCCCCTTATTCAAGATGTTCATTTTTTCACCATAGTGCTCCAGTCAAAGGTTCCATTCAAATTATAATACCAAAATCCTTTGCCCGGTTTTACCCACAAATCAGACTTCCAATTTCCACTATCAACATAAGTTCCAGTATATGTTTGATTAAAGTTGTCAAATATCAATATTTCAGAGCCAGCTAAGGGATCCAGGCCAGACAAGGTTAAGGCCGCCCCTTGCGGATGGGGTAAGGCAATTTTATTATTTTTTTTCGGCCCAAAAATCGTGCAGCTAACTGCTAGTCCTTTTTTGGGAACATTGCCAACAATGGTCATAACAATATCGCTACCGGTGATCGGGTTATAAATCCAAATCCCATCCCCCTGCGATAAAGTTATCGCCGTCCCCTTCCAGCCGCTGTCATAATAACCGCCAGCATATTGCTGGGTGCTGCTGTCAAACTTTAAATATTCAATGTCTTTTTGTTGCAAAGTCGTTGACAAAACATCGTCTATTTTACCTGAAGAAACAACAAATGGAATACCAATCGCGTTGTTTTTCTTACTGCCGTAAGCAACAACGATTAGCTTGCCAACTGCCGGCGCAGAACTAAAGGCAGCAAGATCGGCCCCGGTAGGCGGATTGGTTGCGCCAAGATATGCTTTATAGTAAACCTCAACACTTCCTGATCCAACTTGTTTCTCATGAACCAAAGTATTAGGTATTAGAGGATCAACCTTAAAAGAGCCTAATTCCGCTGGTAATCCACCCAAAACAGTTGTCCCGTCAAAAGCTCTAACCCATTTCGCGTCATAATCGCTAACATATAGTCCATTGCCATCCCCGGTCCTCGCATAAATATTGGGGGGGGTTAAAAATATTTTTGTATCCCATGCTATAAGAATATTAGAATCTTTTGTATCCCCCGCCCTAAATATTGTCAAGCCTGATGTTTCGCCGGACGGGGTTAAGCCCGCTCCTTCTACTAAGGTGGTCAAAGATTCAGCTATATTTTTATAGCCGCTGTTAATATCCGCCTGAGAAAGGTCGACTGCGGTCTCGTTGATCCCCCAGCTCCGTTTTACTCCACCGACGGTAAACTCCTTCTTCTCCACCCCGAAATAATAGGTCGCCGCGGCCAGCGGTGTAAGGCTTAAGTCTTCCAGGGCGTTGATTGAGAAGTTGCCGCTGGCATCGGAGCTGGCGACCGCGTAGTCAAAGGTCGGGACAAAGCCATTACCCGGCGCCTTGTAAAAGTAGAGCTTAAAGCCGTCGAGGGTCGGCGGAAGAGAGCTCGCGTCCTTCTGCAGGGCGCCGTTGACCCAGTAGGCGACCGGGTATGGGGTCGGCGACTGGGCGGCGGTTGCCGCCAGCGGCAGGCAGGCCGCCAACAACAGGACCAATAATATATTTTTAGCCAACTTTGCCATTCCTAATTCCTTTTTATTTAACCGTTCCAGTCAGCTTGTAAGTAAGCACATTGTCATATTTGACCGTTACCTGGTAGGAGCGTCCTTTATCCAGCGCGGCGCCAGTTATCGCGGCAATGTTTGCCGCCCCGGTGTATTTGGACGAGGCGTCAATATTCCCCGCGCTATAAACAATCCCGGTCAGACCGACATGGGTCTGGGTCGTTTCATCATACCAGCCGAAAACCGTGACCGCGTCGGTATTGGCCGGGTTAGCCGCGACGTAAGCGGCATTGATACTCTTGATCAAACTGTCCACGGTTGTAATAACGGCGGTGGCCTCATCGGTCACGCCGCTCGCAAAATTAAACGGCAGAGAAATGGTGTTGATGCCACTCTTGCCGACCGGCTTGGTCAGATTATAAATAATAGTGATCGGGCCGCCGATCCCATCGCCAGCTGGGATAGTAAATTTGAATCCTGGACTGGGGGTTGGTCCCGCACCAATGCCATTCGTCGCGATAGCTCTAGCAAAATATTCCCCTCCCATCAAATAATAAGGGTTAAGAGCGTCGTTTTCCTGGATACTGCCAGACGAGTAAGGCGGCTTCTTTATTGTCCAGTCAGGAGCTCCCCCAACACTCTTTGTTATTTCGTAAGCTATCGATGTGTAATAAATATAAGTGTCATCCGATGAGTCTTTTATATATCCCCCCGAGGCATTCGTCGGAGTAACGACAAAAGAAGGCAAATATTTGCCTCCTGTATAAGTCAGGGCGTAGCTACCGACCGAAACATCAACGGCCGGAGGGGCGGCTAATTTTCTATTACAAGTAATTGAAGAAATCGCATCTTCTTTTTGGTTGTCACCCGCGGCTGATGTAGATAACTGGCTCGTCTCTCCATAAGTCTTTCCTTGCGCCGCCCCATCTGGCCAAATCCTTAAAAATATTGGCTGTGAGTCGCCTAATCCATATGAGTATTCAAACTCACCATCCCCTTTGCCGCCGTCACCAATTTGGCCGGAATAAACAACTGTTTGGCCAGCCTTTACTTCGCCATTATTGCCTGGGGCGGAAATGGCACCAGTAACCACTTGCACAACATCATTTGGTGCTGTCGTTGGTATTTTCGTTGTCCCATTTTTCTGATATGCGAAATTCGGGTTTTTTAAATGGAAATAATAACCCGTAGCATTGACCATTGACGAAGTGAGCCCTATAACAGCAACCAATAACCCTATTTTCACCCAACTTTTATTCATTGTTTTTTTCATGTTTCTCTCCTTTTCCTAATAAACCGGACTCAATGTCCAATTAAACCCGCTACTTGTATTAGAATCGCCCTTTCTATACGTATACCCAATTGTCGGCACAAACTGAAAACTAGTTAGCCCCAGCTGTTGCCAACCAGTCGTGCTCAAGTACATTGTAACCCATCCGGTCCCATTCCAAAGATTGATCTGGTCAGCGTTTGCTGGCGTATCATTAGCAACCGCTCCGGAGCTGGCAAATCCCGCATTATCTAGAGTGTACGTTTTGGGAAAGGGGTGGGCAAATATTGTATATTTTGTTATTGCCAAATTTTTAAAGTTGCTGGCAATACTAAATTGGTCCTGCTTGACATCTCCAACAATAGTAATAAAGGATGGAACTTGTCCGGCTCTGCCAGGGACCCTTAATGAATAACCTTCGCCAAAAGAGAATTTATATGAAGCCCCGCTTAATAACACATACCCATCGACAGCAGATTTGTAGTACAAGGAATTCCAGCCAGTTCCATGCCATTGCAGGATTTGGTCGGCATCAGCAGGAGTCGCGTTCGCCTGCAATTGATCACCAATAATATTCTTCCATTCAATGCTTTTTGGAATTAAAGGCATTGAAAATCTGGTAAATTTCAAAGTAGTTCCCTTATACAGCGGGAGATCAACCTTGCCAAGTGTTCTTGAGTTGTTAAGTGGATTTAAAATTTCTGCTTGAACTGTTCCAGCTGGAACAATTCGATAATACGCGTTATTCCCATCCATTACCTTTACCGCATTGCCCGCCTGCCAACCGGTCACCCCATCACTTAGATTTTGTCCTGACGGTGCCGGCTGCCAATCATTTGTATTAGAAGACATTTCTTTATAGGTCCCTTGCAACCACCAAATATCGGCCGCAACTATTCCAGAACCTGACTTATATCCCCAAGTTATTTTTATGTTCGAATCTTTATCATCTGTCACGCGAATAATATCCGTTCCCTGGATTAGTCCGGTATCAACAATTCCGCCTCCCGCCAGCGCGAAGTTTACCCAGGTAACCTGATTGGCAACTAATGGCGACGTATTTTTATTGGCGGAATCGTAAGAAACAGCGCTACAGGCAACGCCAACCGTTGATCCCGCCGCAAAATCCCCAGGGAAGAGGTATGCCCCATCAGCTCCGCTGACAGTTGATTTCCCATTCGAATCTTCCGACAACAGCGCCCCTGCGATAGGATCGCCATTAGCTTCAGCGGTCACCACCCCGGCAATCTGACTGGCGCCTTCCAGCGGTCCGCCGCCCACGACCAGATTGAGGTCGATTGTCAGATAGCCGTTGTCCCAGATCGCGGTCGCCGCTTCAGCGGTGCCGTAATCGTCCGGATTCTGCCTTTTAACCCCGACAATGAAAGCCGGTTTGCCGCCGATTTCCACCCAGTTGTCGTTCTTATGATAAAAGTAAAGTTCGTAAGTGTTTATTGTAAAATTGCCCGAACCATCGGGGATAACCGAAATTACTTTCGTGTCTGAATAATCTTTGGCGTATAAAATAACCGGGCGGCCGTTCAGCTGGCCGGGGTTCAAAACCTTCCCGGTTACCCAGTAAAACGGCATGGTCGGCGCCTGGGGGTCGGCGGCGATGGCTACGCCGGTTAAGGCCGCTATCGCGATCATCGTTATAATTAACTTTTTAATCAACCTAGATTCTCCTAAATTATCCAAAAACTCTCACTAAGAATGCGCCGGATAAAGATGATTTTCAAGCCGATCCTTTAAGCCATCAACTTTTTTATCAACTTGCTTAACATCATAATCAAGCATTTTGTAATAAAGATCCAGTTTTTGATCGACTTTGCCGACTTCGGTCCTAATCTCCTGCCGCAGGCTTGTTTCGACATTGTCGATTTTCCCGCCAAGCCCCTGCCGCAACTCTTCTCTGGCCTCCTCGAGCTTTTTTTCTAGCCGGGAAACGACCTCGTTATTCCCGTCAACAATCAGCTTTTCAATTTTTTCTAAAACATCGTTCATTTTTTTATCCTTCATTTTCCACCCCTTCCACTCCCCTCTGCCTCCTGCCTCAGCCTAATCCCTTTCTTCCCCCTTCTCCCGCCCTCTGCCCCGCCTTCTCTCCCGCCTTTCCCCTTCCATCCCGTCTCACCTATCCCGTGTCCCGTATATCCGTATCTCCTATTCCAATCTCCCCCTACTGCGTGTTCTTGATGATCATATCAAATTTAGCGGGCGGATTATTGGAACCATTTTTCCCGATGTAAACCTGGTATCCTACTCCTTGTTTAATTGGGATCGCTTTTAAGGCATTAACCTGGCTCGTTAAAAGACCAGGCCCACTACATGTCACTAATACTCCACCATCTTTTTGTTCGTTTGATTTCCATTGGCCAAAGCTTGATGTATAAAAAAGATATTGAGTGCCTGACGGCAAATATGTCTTAGCGGCGCTATTTATCGCTTGCAGTAATTCATAAGCATTTGAAATGCCATTCAGCGTCATATTCTTCTGATATGTCGCACTAAAAGGATTGTTATCATACGCGTACCACTTTCCATCCTTATCCGGCGGTATCGGCATGGAGAAGAAGTTGATCCCCGGGCCGTCGCTGGCGACCTGTGATTCGAAGGTCAGAGGATAAGAGAGGGGGCCGCCGGCGCCACCTCCACTATAAATATGCGATTCAATTTTGCTAGAAGTATCACCAAAGTCGTTGTAGTAAGTAACCTGGAAATAATAAGTACCAGCTGATGGATTAGTAAGCGTCATATTCTGCGTCGCTGGCCCGTCGGTTGTCGGAGGAGAAGCAGTGCCATATTTCCAGGAATATTTGGAAATCGGAATGACCGAACCATCCGCCTCATCGGTCGCGGCGGAATAAGCGGTCAGGCTTGATTCGGTGCCATCACCTACAATGCTGGTCAACGAATCGCTGAATTTAGTGATCAATGGAGTGCTCGGAACCGTCGCTTTATTGTTTGTTTGGCCGGTAATGTCCCAGGTTGTCGTTGGGTCAAAAGTGTTCCAGCCATTCCCGGTCGGGAACGAGAATGATTTAACAAGGTAGTAGCCATCTTTGCCTACTATCGTATCCCAAATCATAGCGTATATAACCGATCCGGCAGTCGGGTCATTAAATTGAACATATTGTTTGCCGGTTGTTGTTTGGCTAAGGTCAACCATCGCGCCATCTTCTTTAAATTTGAGAACGCCTCCGGAAACTGACGGGATCAATTTTTTACTATTATCAGGGTTATAGGCGTATATTTCAACATCATCACCATTCGGCAAACCAGTTGTTTTATTTAACGGATCTTTAGCTCCAGTCTGCAAGTAAAATCTTACTCCATTCGCCGGAGTGGAAAGAGGGGTTGTCGCCGGTGGCGTTTTTCCATGAATTGTAATGCCATTGCCTAAAACATTAAAACTAACAGCGCCAGCTAAGCCAGAGAGGGAAAACACAAGTAGAAGTATTAACATCCCTCCTTTTACAGATTTTTTTATTATCATATCCATCAACTCCTTCATTGTTACTGCCATCTTTGCCAAATAAATTGCGATCCCGATCTCGTATATAAATATCCGTATGGGGGCTTGAGCGTACCGATGACTGCCGGTGGGGGGCTATTAACCGGATCAACGCCGGAACGCCATTCCAAATTGCCGCTGTTATTGTATAAAACAGCATACGCATAATCTGGCGCCGCGGCAGAGGTTTTCATGTAGAGGCCATCACCGTCAGCCCCACCATCTGTAATTACACTTGTTTGGCTAAGCCCTATCATTCTAGGAAATAGTGCCCCCACATGTGTTCCTCCGCCACCCCAAATCGTAACGGCGATCGGTTGGTTCAGCTGTTCACTGGCGTTTACTCCGCCGATTGCGGTAAAAACCTTATTTGCGCCAACGTAAATAAGATTACCATATCTCGGATCAAAATTAATGTCCGCAGACAAACCGGTAGTCTGGCTCACCCACTGGCCATTATTGTAAATTGCTCCTTTATAGTTTGGACCAGCACTTGTTTTCAAAAAGGCCAGGTCTCCATTTTGCCAAACCGGAGAAGCAGGGCCTAACGCCTCGCCGATTATCGAATTTGGATAATTGAATGGGAGAGAAACCAGGCTAGTCCCTTTTTGAAGAGAAATGTTCATCTTCCCAACCGCCCAGGCGGACTCTAATATCTGCGCAACTGTGTTAGCGCCTTTTGTTTTTGTCAAATCATCCAAGCCTTTTTCTGTCGCTTTATAATAGATCTCCGGCAATCCATCGCCAACCTGTGCAGCATGAAGGAAGAAACCCTCCGAATTCGTGGTTAGCTTAGTAGTAAATACCGACCATTTGTTTGTCGCGGTTGTATTGACGTAACTGCCGCTCCCGTTACCGTCAGAAAGCGCCCAGATCACTGGTTTATCAGGATAAGCATCATTGTCCCAGCTCAATTTGATGTCTTTTTTGTTAACATCACGCGAAATAAAGAGTTGGATCGCACCGGGAAGGGGGAGAACGGGGCCCTTGCCGTATTCAATTTTTAGTTGAACAGTTTCAAAGCCGTTACCGGTAATATTCACTTTTACTTCTGCCGCGCCATAATTATCCCCCCCCTGGGACTCAGGAACGCGCGGTACCGCGGCGTAATAATCATATTGCGGGTCAATCACTAGTTTACCATTATCGTAAATATTGAAAATAAATTTACCACTTTTTTGCGGGTTCCCTGTCCCACTGCTATCAAACTCGATCGGAGCGAGGATGTACGAACCGGGCAATGTCCGATAAAACACTACCTTTCGATGTTGAATTAAAGTGCTGGCAGAGTGACCAGGGTCATTAATACCTGGAATCGTTGTCCCTTTTAACCAATACATAGCGTTGAATACCGGCGGCTCGGCGGCAAAAGCGGGGATCGCCGCCGCGACCATGATCAACAATAATATTATTAAGCTAAGTTTTTTCATTTTTTTCAACTTCAGAATAGATTCTTTCCGGAGCGATATCCAACCCATCGGGCCAGCAGATCGTCCCCAGGTCCGGGTTGACATAAAAGCTCTTCAAGTAATTCAAATCGTTCAACTTCGAGAAAACGCCTTTATGATCAAGGTATTTTCGCAAGCTGAAAATCCCCTCCCGGCCATTTTCGAATTTAATCTTCAACTTAAAGTCCCCCAGATATTGAGCGTCAATTATATCAATTAACATTTTATTTTAAAGGCTCGATCGGCAACAGCGCCTTATGTTCTCCGGCCAACTCCCAGTTTTTTAAGAGCTCCTGTTTATGCGTCAGAGCCCATTCGATAACAAAACCCAGCGCTCTTGGCGGCAGGCTTCCTTCCGTAATTTTCAACTCATTGATGTCGATGACCGCCTTATTTCCTTCATATCTGGCGTGAAAATGCGGCGGATTATGATCATCATAAAAAACCGCTATCACTATTCCAAAAAACCTGCTTATTTCAGGCATTCGTTTCCTCCATAAAGGTTCTTCACAATTCTCCCTATTTGCCTTGTTCCTTATCCATTTTAAAGACGTTGACATCCTTTGAAACGCTGATCTGATAAACAATATTTTTCAAGGCTTCCGCCCCGTTGCCGCTGGTCCCGGTTGACCCGGTCCAGGTCGAGCCATCAATAGTATATCCTTCCATTCTTTGGGTCTCTACCCCGTTGACGGTGACTTCGTTATTCCACCAGCCGATCGATTTAACGGTCCCTGGTTCGGCAAAATCATCTATCGCTTCCGCCAGGCCTTTAACGGTCCGGTTTGTAAATGTCGTATCAGTCGTTGTCTGTAGTTTCCCGGTGAAATAAATAGTCGCGTTCTGGTCGGTGGTATTCATCACATAAGCAAACTGGTTAACCCCCAGGTCGGTGGTTTTCTTCAGGTTAATCTCCATATGATCAGCAACGGCGCCGGAGGGGCCGACGCCTCCCGCAGGTATCGTGAATACTTTATTCGGGCCAAATGCCCCGGTTCCGATACTTGAATTTGTCGCGCTGGCATGAACAGCGTAAGTATCCCCTTTTTTGTAAAAGGGATCGGTAAGCGAATTTTCACTAATTGATCCCGAGGCATATGTTTTTATTATATTTGTTTGGCTTGCTGTCCAATTTACCACACCACCCGGGGCTTTACATATTTCATACGAAATTGAATCATAAGCATACTTGATATTATCCTTATCCAACACATATTTTATTGAGCCAACAGCCCCGATATTCGTGGGAGTAACGGTAAAAGCGGGGAGATAATCACCCAAAGAGTCGTTATAAGTTAAAATATAATTTCCAACATTACAGATTATTCCGGGCGGCACCGACAATTTCCAATCACAAACGATTGCCGCTATATCATCAGGATCTGGATTCGCACCTGGCGCCGAGGTCGTTTGCTGTCCGCTTTGACCGTACATTTTATCCGCCCCAATTCCACTAGGCCATACTCTCACATAGTATGGCGTCAATGCTCCCTGCACTACTCCATAGTAAAATTGTCCAGCCAAAAGATCGTTTGTCGCGCCATCAAAACCAACAAACCCTTTTACCACTTCTGTTTGACCGCCAGCAAGCGCTCCGCCAGCTCCGGGAGCGGAAATCGCACCCGTTACAACCTGCACCACTGATCCATTGCTTTGGCCGGCGGGAACCTTTGTCGTGCCATCATTATTAAATATAAAGTTGGTATTCACGTCGCCAAGTAGCCGCACATAAGCGCCATCAGCGAAAACTTGTCCACCGATCAGAATTACTAAAAGTCCAGCAAAAACTACTTCACCCCAGATCTTTAATTTGTTTTTTTCTTTCATGTTTATCTCCTTCATAATTGCAATTATGGATTCAACGTCCAGTTGAACCCGTTCGGACCTGTATTCGCGCCGCCCTTTAAATATGTGTAACCAATGCCGGGTGAAAATTCGAACGCACTCCCCGACAATTGTTGCCAGCCGGTCGTGCTCAAATATTTTATTGTCCAGCTATCACCGGTCCAAACCAAGATCTGATCAGATTTGGCCGGCGAATCGTTGGCAACCGCTCCTGATGGAGCGAAATTGGCCTCATTTAGCAATCGATATTTCGGGAACGGATTGGCAAAAATGGTGTAGGTATCTTTTGCCAAGTTTTTATAAGTATCCGCTATTTTAAATTGATCCGCTTTAACGGCTCCAACAACCGTAATGGGGGTTGTCGTTTGGCTGGCTCGTTTAATTATAAATGCCGCAAATCCTTCGCCAAATACCATTCCAAAAGGATCACCGCTTAGTGATGTCCAACCTTTTGTTGAATCCAAATAATAAACATTCCATTTTGATCCGCTCCATTCCAGTATTTGGTCCGCTTTACTCGGGGAAGCATCCGCGTGAAGTTGATTGCCGACCGCTTCATTCAGCTCATTATTGCTCACAATCAACGGGAAAGAAAATCTGGTATATTTGTCGCCGCTTGACGCCTTAAAGATTGGCACGTTCACCTTCCCCACCGCCGGGGCGACTTCAAAACATGTCTTGCCGGTGTAGAGCGGATCCTGGCAAGGGGTTGTCGGGGTCACGCCGGCTTGCAGTCCATAGTAATATGCCTCGCCGTGGTTGCTATATCCTGACGGAACCGCGGCTCCAACTTGTTTGTTATGATATAAAATTCCGGTTGCGACAGAGCCGGCATTAAACTGTCCGGCAATTGATGAATCGGCGTAAAGCTTCCAATCCGCGGGGACATTCTTCTGGAATTTCCCGGTCCCGTCGCCGGTCAAGACATAGATCTGCGCTCCCGGCGCTTTGGCGGCGTCCCAGCTTATTTTAATATTTTCGCCATCCCTGGCAATCGTCAGCGGCACCGTCCCCCAGGGGGCGTCGCCGATCTTAGTCCCGCCGCCCAGGCCAAAAAGGCCGGGAGTAAAGCTATACCCGCCACCTCCAACCTTCCCTCCAAACCAATCCCCTTTGGAATCTTTCAACATATAAGACTTGGCAGTATCCTGCATTACGGA